>DATMBW010000264.1:0-2148 GCA_035559095.1 Ramlibacter sp. | reverse complement strand
GTCGTCAGCGTGGTCTTATTGGTGCCCCAGCGCCGGGCGCCGGACCCGGATGAGAATAGGCCCTTATAGAGGCCCGCCGTTGGGCGTTGAGAGTTCAGCGTGTATTTACACGCAACGACACGACAATCGAACCTTTTCCCGCTCATTGACGCTCAACACCAAACGCTGAAGCCCAGCCGTCTCCGCCATGACCGAACTGCGCAACGTCGAAGCCGATCTCTCGCGTTTTCGCGTGCGCGTGCTGGTGGCCAGCATCGTCGTGGTGGTGGCGTTCCTGCTGCTTGTCAGCCGGCTGGTTTACCTGCAGGTGGTGCGGCACGAGGACCTGAGCGAGCAGGCCGAAAACAACCGCATCTCCATCGTGCCGGTGGTTCCCAACCGCGGCCTGATCCTGGATCGCAACGGCATCGTGCTGGCGACCAATTTCTCGGCGTACACGCTGGAGATCATGCCCGCCCGGCTGACCCGCAGCGTGGACAAGACCGTCGAAGAGCTGGCGCAGGTGATCGAGATCCAGCCGCGCGACAAGCGGCGCTTCAAGAAGCTGCTGGAGGAGTCCAAGAGCGTCGATTCGCTGCCCATCCGCACCCGGCTCACGGACGAGGAGGTAGCCCGATTCGCCGCCCAGAGCTACCGTTTCCCCGGGGTGGACATCAAGGCGCGGCTGTTCCGCAACTATCCATGGGGCGAGCTCGCCAGCCACGTTATCGGCTACATCGGCCGCGTCAACCAGGCCGAAAAGGCGGCGATCGAGGAGTGGCCCGACGAGCAGCAGGCCAACTACCGAGGCACCGAATACATCGGCAAGCTTGGCGTGGAGCAGAGCTACGAGAGCCAGCTGCACGGCATCACGGGCGTGGAGCAGGTGGAGACCTCCGCCGGCGGGCGCGCCGTTCGCAAGCTGGCCAGCAATTCGGCAACCCCCGGCAACACGGTGGTGATGTCGATCGACATCAAGCTGCAAAAGCTGATCGAGGACCTGTACGGCGACCGCCGCGGCGCCCTGGTGGCGCTCGATCCCAGGAATGGCGAGGTGCTGGCGTTCGTGAGCAAACCCACCTTCGATCCCAATCTGTTCGTCGAGGGCATCGACAGCGAGAACTGGCAGGCGCTCAATGAGTCGCTGGACAAGCCGCTGCTCAACCGTGCGCTGCGCGGCACCTATCCGCCCGGCTCGACCTACAAGCCGTTCATGGCGCTGGCGGCGCTGGAAACCGGCAAGCGCACGCCGCAGCAGACGATCCACGATCCCGGCTTTTTCATGTTCGGCGGCCATCGTTTCCGCGACGACAAGGAGGGCGGCCACGGCAGCGTCGACATGTACAAGTCGATCGTGCATTCCTGCGACACCTACTACTACGTGCTGGCCAACGACCTGGGTGTGGACACCATGCACGAGCAGATGCGGCGCCTGGGTTTCGGCGAGCTCACCGGCATCGACATCCTGGGCGAATCGCGCGGCCTGCTGCCCTCCACAAAATGGAAGCGCGCCGCCTATCGCAAGCCGGAGCAGCAGAAGTGGTATGCGGGCGAAACCATCTCGCTGGGCATCGGCCAGGGTTACAACAATTTCACCGTCCTGCAGCTGGCGAACGCCCTGGCCACCGTCGCGAGCAACGGCCTCAAGACCAAGCCGCATCTGGTACGCGAAGTGGTGGACATCATCACGCACGAAGCGCGCGCTACCGTCCCGCAGCCGTTGGGGCGCATCCCCGCCAAACCGGAAAACATGGCGGTGATCCGCAATGCCCTGGTGGGCGTGAACATCGAGGGCACCTCGTCCGGGGCTTTCCGCGGCGCGCCCTATACCAGCGGCGGCAAGACCGGCACCGCGCAGGTGATCCAGATCAAGCAGGGCGAGAAATACAACGCGTCGCAGCTGGACGAGCGGCATCGCGATCACGCGCTCTTTATCGCGTATGCACCGGCCGAAGACCCGAAGATCGTGCTGGCCATGGTGGTCGAAAACGCCGGCTTCGGCGCGGCGAAGGCCGCGCCCATCGCGCGGCGCGCCTTCGACTACTGGGTGATGGGCTTGTATCCCAGCGAGGAAGATATCGCCGCGGTGAGCCAGGGCAAGGGCGCCACGCCGGTAGGCAAGCCGCGCAACGCGGCCGATGTGGCGTGGCCGCCCGGCGATGGGGCCGG
>DATMBW010000263.1:0-7304 GCA_035559095.1 Ramlibacter sp. | reverse complement strand
CTCCTCGGGCCCGATGCCGAAGCGCTCCTGGCACAGGCGGTTCGCGAAGCGGCAACGCAGGTCCCGCCCCCAATAGCCCATCGAGGCCGGCAGGTTGTCGGTCAGCGTGCGCAGAAAGCGCTCGCCTTCGGCCAGGGTCCGATTGGTTTGCTCCAGCTCGCCGGTGCGCTGCGCGACCAGCTCTTCCAGGTGGTCACGGTAGCGGCCGATCTCGGCCGCACTGCGCTTGAGTTCGGTGATATCGGAATGCACGACCACGGCGCCGCCGCGGGCAACTTTCAAGGGCGTGACCTTCATCACGAACCAGCGGTCGTGCGGCTGGTCGCAGGCACAGCGATATTCCAGCGCGAAAACCGGCTCACGGCCCTCCAGTACGGCGGCGATGCCCGCGCGCGCGGCCACCGCTTCGACGCCATCCCGCACCGCCAAGGCGTCGAGGTACCTGAGTCCCACGCCCGACCTGGGCAAGCCGCGGCAAAGCGGCACCACGCCGCTCGCGCAGAACCCGCGCCAGGCGGCATTGACCGCGATGACGATGCCGTCGGCATCGAGCACCGCCATGTGATCGAGCACCGAATCCTCCACGGCCTGGACCAGTTCGGCCGAGTCGCGCAGGGCCTGCTCGGCCCGGCGGCGTTCAGTGATGTCCCGGGAGATGCCGAACACCCCGGCCGGTTCTCCGTCGGGCCCCCGCAGCAAGCCCTTGGTGGACAGGAAGGTCCGGGGCCCGTCGACGGTGTCGAGTTCGCTTTCGTAACTGCATGGCCGGCCGGTCTGCATCACCTGCTGGTCCGTGGCTTTCATCTGCGCGGCCTGCGCCGCTGGAAAGATGTCGTGCCCGCACTTGCCGATGGCGACTTCCGCCGCGACCCCGCTCGCGCGGGCCGCTTCGCGATTGAACAGCAGGAAGCGCCCGGCGTTGTCCCTGGCATAAATCAGGTCGGTGGAACTGTCGGCGATCGACTGCAGCAGTTGCAGGGCGTGCAGCCGTTGCGCCTGCTCGCGGGCTTCGGCGCCTTTGAGCTGCAGGGCGAGCCGCTCGCGCAACAGGAACATGCCGATGGCGCATGCGAACACGGCCATGGCGCCGACGGCTGCGATCCACCAGGCGTCGCGCCTCGCCTGCGCTTGGATTTCCGTCGAACGGATGCTGGTGACCAGCAGCCAGTCCGTCCGGCCCACCGGACGTACCACGGACAGGATCGGCTCACCCTGCGCGTCGCGGCTGTTGAACGCGCGGCTGCCCGCGTCGGCTTTCGTGACATCGGTTTGCGGCGGGATCTCCGCGGAAACGGCATTGAGCAGGGCGCGCCGGTCGCGGCCGATCAGCATCGAGGTGGTGCTGTGGTCGGGCAAGAGCCAGCGCTTGAGTGCCGGCAGCAGGAAGTCGTCCGGATCGAACCGCAGCACGATCGCGGCGCGCGCGCCACTCCCGAGCGCCATCGGCGCAATGATGTCGAAGCGGGAGTCCGCGTCGTTGCCACCGCCCCGCGGATCGGCGAAGCGGACCTCATCGCCCCGCATCGCACTGGCCACGGCCGGGACCAGTTCGGCCGCAAGGGTGCCCCCGGTTTCGCCGTTGGCGTCGATCATGCGCCCCCGGTCATCGACGATCAGGACGGCGCGGCTCCCGCTGGCCCTGCGAAGGCTCGCCAGGTAGGCGGCCAGCCGCTCGCGCATGGCCTGCTCCCCTTCATGCCAACGCAGGAACCATCCGCCGAGCGGCCCTTCGCTTGCAAAACGCGCCTGGGCGATCCGCTCGTCCAACCATTGCGCGATCTGGCCCGCGCGAAGGTCGGCCACGGCCTGCAGGCGCCCCGCCTCCTTGTCGTGGTAATGCCGGTATGAACCGGAGATGGCGGCGGCCGCGAGGATCACCACCAGCCCCACCACGCCGCCGAAGGGCAGCAGCCAGGGCCGCAGGCTGCCCGATGGCGCGGCGGGCAGCGCTGCGGCCGCCGATACGGGCCGCCGCATCAGCCAGTAGAGCAGGCCTGAAGTGACCGCGACGAACAGCCAGCCCTTGTAAGTGCCGGCCTGGACGATCGTTGCGCGGTCGTCGAACACCAGGTCGAGCAGCCTGTCGGATCCGAGGATCCACAGCGCGGCGAAGACAGCGTAGATGGCGACCGCCCGCACGCGCAGCCATTGGCTGCGGTCGACGCCGCGAGGCGCCGCAGGCGGGTCTTCGATCATGCTGTACCTTTCTACTGCAAGGTTGGCCCGAAAGAAATCGACCGGGCGCGTGATCCAGGTATAAAGTTCCTAAGCCGATTCTGTACAGCAGGTGCGACTGTTCAGTTGATTTGCATCAAGCGCATCAGGACGTAACGAGTGGATTGCGCCGGGACGAGTGCGGACTTTAGGCGAGCCCGCACCACACGGCGATGCGGTGCGCCAGATCCATCCAGAGCGCCCACAGGGCCGCCGCCACCAGCAACAGGCCGGCGGCACGCGTGCCCCAGTCCTGCTTGAGCCGATTGCCGGCTTGCTGCAGGCGCGCCAGCAGGCGCGGCGCCAGCGCCAGCGACAGGCCGCTGCCCAGCGCGAACAGTGCCATCGACAGCGCGCCCGCGAGCGGACCGCCGCTGAGGGATGCGACAAGCAGGGCCGAATACAGCAGGCCGCACGGCATGAATGCCCAGAGGGCCCCGGTGGCGAACACCCCGCCGCGCGCCGCGGCCACCGGCCGCACGCGCGACCACACGCTGCGTCCGGCGCTGCTCACCCAGGCCGGCTGCCGCGCCTGGGTCACCAGCATCAACCCCCAGGCAAGCACCGCCAGATGGAACAAGGTCCACACCGGCCGCAGCGCGGCGCTGTGGGTGGTGAGCCAGGCGAAGCCCTGGACCGCGAAGGCGGCGCCGGCGCCGGCAATCGCATAGCCCACCAGGCGACCGGCATGGAAGGCCCATAGGGAGCGGTCGCGCGAGGGACCGAGCCGGATCAGGCCGGCACAGGCGGCGCCGCACATGGCCGCGCAATGCGGTCCACCGGCCAGGCCCATCAGCAGCGCCGAGAGCGCGAGCGTGGTGGACATGGGGATGCGCGCTTAGATGATGCGCGAGAACTTGGCGCGGTTGCGGTCGGCCTGGAGGTAGCGGTCGAACACCATGGCGACGGCGCGCACGAAATACCAGCCCATCGCGGTGACCTGGATGCCGCACTCGTCCACCGTGACCAGTCCCTTGCCGGCCAGGTCGCGCAGCGCTTCGAGCTCGGCCGCGAAGTATTCGCGGAAGTCCAGCAGCCAGGCCAGCTCGATCGATTCGAACAGCACCTGTCCCTGGCACATGATGGCCATGATGACGGCGCGGCGCGCCAGGTCGTCGCGGCTGAGCGCGAGCCCGCGCGTGACCGGCAGTTGGCCGTGGTCCAGGAGGTCGCAATATTCCTCCATGGTCTTGGCATTCTGGCTGTAAGTGGCGCCCACCCGTCCAATCGAAGATACGCCCAGACCGATCAGGTCGCAGTCGGGCTGCGTGCTGTAGCCCTGGAAGTTGCGATGCAGCCGGCCCTGGCGCTTGGCCACCGCCAGCGTGTCGTTCGGCAGCGCGAAGTGGTCCATGCCCACGTACACGTAGCCGGCGTCCTGGAAGGCCTGGAGCGACTGCGACAGCATCGCCAGCTTGGCCTGGCCGCCGGGCAATTCACTGCTGATGATGCGGCGCTGGGGCTTGAAGCGTTCGGGCAGGTGCGCGTAGCCGTACAGCGCGATGCGATCGGGCCGCAGCTCGTTGACCTGAGCCAGGGTGCGGGCGAACGATTCGGGCGTCTGCTTGGGCAGGCCGTAGATCAGGTCGACGTTGATGGAGTCGAAGCCGATGACGCGGGCCTGCTCCACCAGCGCGAACACCTGTTCGGCCGGCTGGATGCGATGCACGGCCTTCTGCACTTCAGGGTCGAAGTCCTGCACGCCGAAGCTGATGCGGTTGAAGCCCAATTCGGCCAGCGTCGCCAGGCGCTTTTCGTCGATGGTGCGCGGATCGATCTCGATGGAGTATTCACCGCCGGGTGCGAGCGCGAAGCTGCGGCGCAGCATCGCCATCAGCTCGCGCAGCTCGTCGTCCGACAGGAACGTGGGCGTGCCGCCGCCCAGGTGCAGCTGCGTCACGGCCTGGCCCAGGCCCAGTTCGGCCGTGTGCAGATCGACCTCGCGGCTCAGGTAGCGCAGGTATTCCGCGGCGCGGTTGTGGTGCTTGGTGATGATCTTGTTGCAGCCGCAGTAGTAGCACAGCGACTCGCAGAAAGGGATATGGATGTACAGCGACAGCGGCATCGCCAGCGCGGACGGTCCGGACCTGCGCTGGGCCAATGCCTGGCCGTAGTCGGCGGCGCTGAAGGCCTCGACGAATCGGTCGGCCGTCGGATACGACGTGTAGCGCGGCCCCGGAACGTCGAAGCGCCGCAGCAGATCGGGCGATAGAGGGGTCATCTTGATGGTTTCTCGTGTGAACAACAATGTGCAGTGCCACAGGCCCCCCGCCGTTGATCTGGATCAACTCGGACCAGTCGGCGACCCTGACAATTTGACCCAGATCAGAAGAGCAATCCGATGAAGGAAACCCCTGTGCCCACCCAGACCGCGAACCTGCTACCGTCCGGCTCGACGGAGCCTTTGGACGCGCACAGCATGAAGGTCGCGTGCTCCAACTGCAATCTTCGCGAGCTGTGCATGCCGGTGGGGCTCAGCCCGGAGGAACTGATACGAATCGACGAGGTGGTGGCCACCCGCCGGAAAATCAAGCGCGGCGCCATTCTTTTTCGTAACGGCGAAGCCTTCCAGTCGCTGTTCGCCATCCGCACCGGCTTTTTCAAGACCTGCGTGACGGCCGAAGACGGGCGCGACCAGGTGACCGGCTTCCAGATGGCCGGCGAGATCATCGGCCTGGACGGCATCGTCAACGACCATCACACCTGCGACGCGGTGGCGCTCGAAGACGCCGAAGTGTGCGTCATGCCGTTCGACCGCATCGGCGAGCTCTCGCGCGAGGTCAACGCCCTGCAGCACCACGTGCACCGCATCATGAGCCGCGAGATCGTGCGCGAACACGGCGTGATGCTGCTGCTGGGCAGCATGCGCGCCGAGGAGCGGCTGGCCGCGTTCCTGCTGAACCTGGTGCAGCGGCTGCACGCGCGCGGTTTTTCGCGCCACGAGCTGGTGCTGCGCATGACGCGCGAGGAGATCGGCAGCTACCTGGGCCTGAAGCTGGAGACCGTGAGCCGCACCTTCTCGAAGTTCGTGGAGGACGGCATCGTCGAGGTCAGGCAGCGCCACGTGCGCATCCTCGAAACCGAGGCGCTGCGCACCATCGTCAACCGGCAGTCGCTGAACTGACCTGGGGCTGGCGCAGCACCAGCCGCATCGCCATCGTGTCCTCCGACGGGACCGAGGCAACTTCGAAACCCAGACCGCGCGCCAGCGACGCCATGCCCGTGTTCTCCGCCAGGCACTGGCCGACGACTTCCCCCGTGCCGCGCGCGCGCAGGTAGCGCACCAGTTTTTCCAGCAGCACGCGGCCCAGGCCCTTGCGCTGCCAGGACGAGGCCACCTGGATGGCGAATTCCGCCGTCAGGTTGTCGGGGTCGCACACGGCACGCACCTCGCCGGCCATGGCAGCCGCGCCCGCGTCGTCGGCCGGCTCCAGCGCGATGAACGTCATCTCCCGCTCGTAGTCGATCTGGCAATAGCGTGCCAGCTCCGAGTGCGGCACCTCGCGCCGCGCCATGAAAAAGCGCAGCCGCATGTCGGATGAAGGCGCGTGGCCATAGAACGCCTTCAGGCGCTCGCCGTCTTCCGGCCGGATGGGCCGCAGCATCAACGCGCGCCCGTCCACGACGATGTGCTCCTCCTGCCCCGGTGGATACGGACGCACGGCCAGGCGGCCGGTCTCGCCGGGCGCGGGCCTGCGCACGCGGATGCGCGCATCGAGCGCCAGCACGCCCTGCCCGTCGGCCAGCAGCGGATTGATGTCCAGTTCGGCCAGTGCCGGCAGGTCGCAGGCCATCTGCGAGACCTTGAGGATCGCGCCGGCCAGCGCCGGTTCGTCGACCGCGGCGCGGCCGCGGTAGCCGGCCAGCAGCGCGCCGATGCGCGTGCGCGAAACCAGGTCGCGCGCCAGCCGCTCGTTCAGCGGCGGCAGGCCCACGGCGCGGTCCTTGCGCAATTCGACGGCCGTTCCGCCTTCGCCGAACAGCACCACCGGACCGAAGACCGCGTCATTGGCAATGCCGACGATCAGTTCGTGCGCGCCGGGACGGCTGGCCATGGCCTGCACGGTGAAACCCAGCACATGCGCTTCGGGCTGCTGGCGCGCCACGCGCTGGCGCATCTTCACGGCCGCGGAGCGCACCTCGTCGGCCGTCGCCAGTCCCAGGGCGACGCCGCCCACGTCCGATTTGTGGACGATCTGCGGCGACAGGACCTTGAGCGCGACCGGAAAGCCGATCTGCAGCGCCGCCGACACCGCTTCCTCGGCGTCGCGCACCCTGCGGGTTTCCACGACCGGGATGCCATAGGCATGCAAGACGGTCTTGGCTTGCTCCTCGTCCAGCCATTCGCGGCCTTCATGAAGCGCCTGGTCGAGCAATGCCTGGGCAAGCGCCACGTCGGGCCTGAAGTCATCCAGTTTCGCGGCGGGCAATTGCAGCAACGCGTCCTGGTTGCGGCCGTATTCCATGCGTTGCAGCCAGGCGGCCACGGCCCGCTCGGGCGTGCTGTAGCTCGCGACGCCTGCCTCGGTGCAGGCCAGCCGCGCCGCGGCGACGGTGGCGCCCCCGAGCCAGCAGGCCAGCACCGGCTTGTGCGCCTCCCGGATCAGCGGCAGGCAGGCCCGTGCGATGTCGCCGGCCGGCACGATGGCGGTGGGCGCGTGCATGAACAGCACGCCGTCGACCTCCGGCGCCGCCAGCAGCACCCGCAGCGCGGCGTGGTAGCGCTCGACAGGCGCGTCGCCGATGATGTCCACCGGGTTGGCGCGGGGCCAGGCCGCGGGCAGAAGCTCGTCGAGCGCGCGCACGGTCGCTTCGCTCAGCTCGGCCAGGCGCCCATCGCCCAGCGCCAGCGCATCGGCGGCCAGTACGCCGGCGCCGCCCCCGTTGGTGAGGATCGCAAGCCGCTCGCCGCGCAAGGGCTTGACGCGCGCCAGCGTCTCGGCCGCGTCGAACAGCGCTTCCAGCGTGTCCACGCGCAACATGCCCGCGCGGCGCACGGCTGCGTCGAAAACCGCGTCCGATCCGGCCAGCGCGCCGGTGTGCGAGGCGGCCGCCTTCGCGCCGGCCGGGGCACGCCCGGCTTTCACCAC
>DATMBW010000262.1:0-3870 GCA_035559095.1 Ramlibacter sp. | reverse complement strand
GCTTGCGCTGCTGGCCAGGACCGCGTTGTTGGGCGTGATCGGTGCCGGTGCCGGCTGGCTGGGCGTGGCCGCCGCGTTGTTGGGTGGGCACGTGAGCTCGCGTGGGCTGGCGCTGGCGATCGTCGCCACCTTGCCGAACGTCAGCCGCGCCGCCACTTCCAAATCGCTGCCCGTTGCCGCACACATCGAAACGGCGGGCCTGGCCGTGGCGGCCGTATGGTGCGCCCTGGGCCTGGCCTGCGCCGCGAGCCTGTCCTCGGTGCGGTTCTGCGTCGCGGGCCTGGCGCTGGCCGTGGTCGCGTGGCTGTGGATGCGCCGGCTGCTCGCGCGGCGGTTGCAAGGCTTCACCGGCGATGGCCTGGGTGCGGCGCAGCAACTGTGCGAGATCGCCTTCTACCTGGGCGCCGCCGTGGCGCTGGGGGCTGCCTGACTATGCGGCTCTGGCTGGTGCGCCACGCGCGGCCGCTGGTCGAGGATGGCCTGTGCTACGGTGCGCTGGACGTCGCGGCCGACGAAGCCGAAACGCTGGCGGCCGCGCAGCGGCTGGCCCAGGTGCTGCCGCCGTCGGTGGACGTGCTGGCCTCGCCGCTGAGGCGATGCACGCAGCTGGCGCAGGCGCTGGCCGGCGCGCGGCCCGATCTGAGGGCGCGCAGCGACCCGCGCCTGGCGGAAATGGACTTCGGCGGCTGGGAAGGGCGCGCCTGGAATAGCCTGGAGCGGGCCGAACTCGATGCGTGGGCGGGCGACTTCGCGCACTATCGCGCGGGGCGCACCGGGGAATCGGCCGCGCAATTCGTCGCGCGCGTGGGCCGGCTGCTGGACGAATCGCGCGCCGCCGGACGCGACCAGGCCTGGATCGCCCACAGCGGCGTGTTCAAGGCCGTGCTGCTGTGCCAGGACGGCCTTGGCGTCACCTCGCCATCGCAGTGGCCGCGCCAAAGCCTCGCCTGGGGCGAGTGGCATCTGTTCCACGTCAAGGCCTGACCGTATCGCGGCAAATGCGGGTTGTGAATGGCCGCGCAGCGGTCTATGCTTGTATTTAGTTGCGTGCCGCAACCAGGAGAGCGCTATGTACAAGAGAATCCTGCTGGCCTACGACGGCTCCGACGCAGGCCAGAAAGCCCTGCTGGACTGCCTGGACCTGGCGCAATGGAGCCAATCGGAAGTGGTGCTGATCGCGGTGATGCCGTCGGCCATGAGCTTCGTCGGCCTGGAAGGCGGCGTCTACGACATGGAGCTGGAGGAGCGCGAGAAGAAGAAGCACCGCGCCGTGCTGGACGACGGGCTACGCCGGCTGGCCGAGGCCGGCTACGTCGCGCGCGGCGAAGTGCTGGTGGGCGAGGCGGTGGACGAGATCACCCGCTATGCGCGCAAGATCGAGGCCAGCCTCATCGTCGTCGGCCACAAGCACCTCGACAGCTGGGCCGCGCGCTGGTGGCGCGGCTCGATCTCGGGCGCGCTGATCGAGCACGCGCCGTGCAGCGTGCTGGTGGTCATCATTCCATAAAGCAAACGGGCCGGCCATGCAGTTTCCCGCATCACGCCGGGCGCCGGATCGCGCCGCGGCCCTGGCGCAGTATCGCCGCCGCGCCGCATTCTATGACCGCGAACTGGCGCCCTTCGAGCCCATCCGCGGCGAAGCCATCGCCTTCCTGGGGCTGCGGCGCGGCGACACGGTGCTGGACGTCGGGTGCGGCACCGGCCTGAGCTTTCAGATGCTGCAGGAGCGCATCGGCAAGGGCGGCCGCATCGTGGGCATCGAGCAGTGCCCCGAGATGATGGCCAAGGCGCAGGACCGCGTGCGCGAGCACCGCTGGGACAACGTGGACCTGGTCTGCGCGCCGGCGGCATCCGCCGACGTGCCGGTGCTGGCCGACGCCGCGCTCTTCCATTTCACCCACGATGTGCTGCGCGAGGCCGCTTCGATCGGCAACGTGCTGGCCCACCTCAAGCGCGGCGCGCGGGTGGTGGCTTCGGGGCTGCAATGGGCGCCGCCCTGGGCCTGGCCGACCAACGCCTTCGTGCTGCTGGCGGCCATGTACTCCGTCACATCGATGGAAGGGCTGGGCCATCCCTGGGACAAGCTGGCCCGGCGCCTGGCCGACGTCGAGGTCCGCAGCGCCCTCATGGGCGGCGTCTATATTGCCCGCGGCGTGTACCAGCCGGATCTGCCCTGATCGCGAGCTCGGAGTCTGGGTCCTAGCGCGCCGCGGCTTGCATGCCCTGGTGCATGTGTATGCTCGGCGCCATGACTTTCTCTCGTTTTCTGCGGCTGTGGACCGCCGTTGTCCTCGCCGCCCTGTTCGCCGGCTGTGCTGCCGCCCCGACCGCGCCGGCCAAACCCAAACTCGTCGTCTTGCTGGTGGTGGATGGACTGCCGCAGCGCCAGGTGCTGGCCTTGCGCGACCAGCTCGCGCCCGACGGCTTCGCCCGCTTCCTGGACCGCGGCGCCTGGTTCGCGAATGCGCATTGCGACCACGCCTTCACGGTGACGGCGGCGGGCCATGCCGCGATCCTCACGGGCGCGTATCCGCACCGCACCGGAATCATCGGCAACGAATGGCGCGATTCCACCACTGGCGCGCACATGTACAACACCGGCGACCCCCAGGCGAGCTATATCGGGCACAAGACCGATGCGGGCGATGGAACCAGTCCGAAAAACCTGAAGGTGGAAACCCTCGGCGATGTGCTGCGGCGCATCGAGCCGCGCTCCAAGGTGATCGCGATCTCCGGCAAGGATCGTGGCGCCATCCTGCCGGCCGGCAAGTTGGGAACGGCCTACATGTACATGGATGACACCGGACTGTTCGCGTCGAGCAGCTATTACATGAAGCAGCATCCGGCCTGGGTCGACGCATTCAACAGCAAAAGGCCCGCGGACCGCTACTTCAAGACCGAGTGGACGGCCTTGCTTGCCGAGCCCGCTTATGCGCGTTCCATCCCCGACAGCCAGCCCTGGTTCGGGCCGATGGGCGGCAAACTGCCAATGATGATGGGCGTGGCCGCCGACGATGCGCCCGGCCCTGCCTTCTACCGCGCGCTGCTGGCCAGCCCGTTCGTCGACGCCCTGACGCTGGAATTCGCGCGAGCAGCCATCGCCGGCGAACAGCTCGGCCGCGATGACGCGCCCGACATCCTCTCCGTCAGCTTGTCGGGCCACGACTTTGTCAACCACCGGTGGAGCGCCGAGTCGCGGCTCTCGCACGACCACCTGCTGCAGCTCGATCGCCAGCTCGAGGGCCTGTTCCGCGACCTGGATGCGACGGTGGGCAAGGACAACTACATCGCGGTGCTCACGGCCGACCACGGGTTCATGCCGGCCACTGAATTCAGCCGTTCGCAGGGGCTCGAAGTCGGGCGCATCAACTTCTCCCAGGTTGTGGCACGCCTCAACGCAGGATTGACGCAGCGATTCGGCGCGGGACGTTGGGTGCTGGGAAATTCCGCGTCGTCACTGTTGCTGGACCGGCAACTGATCGCCAGCCGTCAGCTCGACCTGGACTCCGTCGCCCAGGAAGCGCGCCGGCTGTTGCTGGCCGAGCCCGGCTTCATGGCCGCCTATACGCGACGCGAACTCCTCACCGGCAGCCAGGCAGGACAGCCATTCTTCAACGCGTTGCGCAGATCGTGGCATCCGGACGTATCGGGCGACGTGCAGTACACGATCAAGCCGAACTGGATGTTCG
Source organism: Ramlibacter sp. (assembly GCA_035559095.1). Lineage (GTDB taxonomy): Bacteria > Pseudomonadota > Gammaproteobacteria > Burkholderiales > Burkholderiaceae_C > Ramlibacter. The sequence goes on along the minus strand of DATMBW010000262.1, from coordinate 181 downwards.
GCAGTGCCGTAGCGACGCATGGCTCGCCGCATCCCTATGACACGCATGTCCCGATCCTGCTGTACGCCCCCGGATGGGTGAAGCCCGGACGCATCGACGCGCGCGTGGAAGTGGTCGACATCGCGCCGACGCTGGCGCGCCTGCTGCGCGTGCCCGCGCCCAGCGCGAGTGAAGGCCGGCC
>DATMBW010000261.1:0-3097 GCA_035559095.1 Ramlibacter sp. | reverse complement strand
AGCCTCCCAGGGCCTTGCCGCGCGGGTAGCGCAGCTGCCGCCCGTTCAGCCCGGCGTCCGGTTCGGTCTTGTAAAGCCAGTCGGTGCGGGGATTGCCGATGCAGTACAGGTAGCCGACCGGGATGTGGATCCAGTGGTAGTCGTCGCGCTGTCCGGCTTCGAGCAGCAGCACGCGTTTGGTCGGGTCGGCCGAGAGCCGGTTGGCGAGCAGGCAGCCTGCCGTGCCCGCCCCGATGATGATGTAGTCGAAGGTCGTGTCACTCATGCCGTGGTCCATCGTAGGGCCCGATGGTTGCACATTCCAGCGGCCACCGCGGAACCGGCTTCGCCGGGCCGCTGGTGGCGCCCCCTTGAGGGGGAGGCGGCCAACGGCCGCTTCGGGGGGAGCTCACTTCGCCGTCGGCATCACGAACTCCGCGCCCTTGCCGATGCTTTCCGGCCAGCGCTGCATGATCGATTTCTGTTTGGTGTAGAACCGCACGCCCTCTTCGCCGTAGGCGTGCATGTCGCCGAACAGGCTCTTTTTCCAGCCGCCGAAGCCGTGCCAGGCCATCGGCACCGGGATCGGCACGTTGATGCCGACCATGCCGACCTGCACGCGCCGGCTGAATTCGCGGGCCACGTTGCCGTCGCTGGTGAAACAGGCAACGCCGTTGCCGTACTCGTGGGAGTTGATCAGTTCCACCGCCGCGGCAAAATCCTTGACCCGCACGCAGCCCAGCACCGGCCCGAAGATTTCTTCCTTGTAGATCTTCATCTGCGGCGTGACGTTGTCGAACAGCGTGCCGCCGATCCAGAAGCCGTTGTCGCAGCCGGCTCCGGCCTTGGCGGCCTGGAACTTGCGCCCGTCCACCACCAGCCTGGCGCCTTCGCCTTCGCCTTGGGCGATGTAGCCGGCAATGCGGCCTTGCGCGGCGCTGCTCACGATCGGCCCCATCTCGGCATCCAGCTCGGTGCCGTTCTTGACTTTCAACGCCCGGGTCCGCTCGGCCAGCATCGGCATGATCTTGTCGGCGGCCTCGCCCACCAGCACGCCCAGCGAGATCGCCATGCAGCGCTCGCCCGCCGAACCGAAGGCCGAACCGATCAGCGCGTCCACCGCCTGGTTCATGTCGGCGTCCGGCATGACCACCATGTGGTTCTTGGCGCCGCCCAGGGCCTGCACCCGCTTGCCGTGCCGCGCGCCGGTCTCGTAGATCTTCTGCGCGATGGCGGTGGAGCCGACGAAGGAAATCGCCTTGACGCCGGGATGCTCCAGCAGCGCGTCCACCGCCTCCTTGTCGCCTTGCACCACGTTGAACACGCCGTCGGGCAGGCCGGCTTCTTTCAGCAACTGGGCCATCATCAGCGAAGCCGACGGGTCCAGCGGGCTGGGCTTGAGCACGAAGCTGTTGCCCGCGGCGATGGCCAGCGGGTACATCCACATCGGCACCATGACCGGGAAGTTGAACGGTGTGATGCCGGCCACCACGCCCAGCGGCTGGCGCATGGTCCAGTTGTCGATGCCGGTGGACACCTGGTCGGTGAACTGGCCCTTGAGCAGTTGCGGAATGCCGCAAGCGAATTCGACGATGTCGATGCCGCGCGTCACCTCGCCCTGCGCGTCGGTGAACACCTTGCCATGTTCGGCCGTGATGGCGTGGGCCAGTTCGTCGCGGTGCCGGTTCAGCAGCTCGAGGAACCTGAACATCACGCGCGCGCGCCGGATCGGCGGCGTATCGGCCCACGCCGGAAAGGCGGCCTGGGCGGCGGCGACAGCGGCATCGACCTCGGCGCTGTTGGCCAGGGCGACCTGGCCCGTCACGCTGCCGCTGGCGGGGTTGAACACATCGGCGCGGCGGCCGCTGCGACCGGGGACCACTTTGCCCGCGATCCAATGTTCGATGGACGCGATGGCGGCGCTCGTGGGGGACTTGTCAGGGGCATTCATGGGACGGCTTTCGGATGAGGAACAACTGAAGGACGAGTCTATGCCCGTCGACCCGCTTTGAAAATACCGTTTTCTTGATTACATTGTTCAAATAGTTGAACAGAACCCCCTCGATGACAGCACCTGCCGCGCCCGTGTTCTCCGATCTGCACCTGCTGACCGTGCTGGCGCAGACCCGCAGCTACACGCAGGCGGCGCGGCGGCTGGGCATTTCCAAGGCCTCGGTCAGCATGCGGATTGCCGAGCTCGAGCGGGCCGCCGGCGTGCCGCTGGTGCGGCGCACCACCCGCTCGGTCGGCCTGACCGAAGCGGGGCAGCAACTGGTGGACGACACACAAGCCGCCTTCACGCGCATCGAGCAGAGTTTCTCCAGCATCAAGGACCTGGCCGGCACGCCGCGCGGGCTGGTCCGCGTCACGGCACCCGTGGCGCTGGGGCGCCAGCACATCGCCCCGAGCCTGCCCGCATTCCTGCGTAGCCATCCGGAGATCCGCCTCGAACTGGACCTCACGGACCGCTTCGTGAACCTGGCGCAGGAGGGCTTCGACCTCGCGATCCGGCACACCCATGCGCCACCCGACACGCACGTGGCCTGGGTGCTCTGCGCCAGCCGCTCGCTGCTGGTGGCCAGCAGTGACTATCTGCGGCGGCACGGCACGCCCGCGCATCCGGCCGACCTCGCCTCGCACCGATGCCTGTTGTACCTGCGGGGAACGGCGGGGCAGAGCTGGTCGTTCGAGCGCGAGGGTGGACGAAAGGCGGCCGAGAAAGTGGTGGTGCCCGTCAACGGCCCCCTGCGCGCCAACAACAGCGAAGTGCTGCGCGAAGCGGTGCTGGGCGGGCTGGGCATCGGCCTGCTGCCCGATTTCAGCGCGGCGGCCCACCTGGGTCCGCGCCAGCTTGTGCGCGTGCTGCCGCAGTGGCAGCCGCGCGGCTTTTTCGGCGAACGGCTGTACGCGATCCGGCCCTGGTCGCCCCAGGTGCCGCGCGCGGTGCAATGCTTTGTCGACCACTTGCGCCAGGTGCTGGCGCAGGGCTTCGCGCCCGCTTAAAGGCACCAGCTCGCCGGAACCCGGACCGGCATGGACAGCAGGATCTGCGCCATGCCCTTGCCCAGCGGATCGTTGCGCAACGATGCCATGCCGCCGCCATCGAGCGCGCGCGTGC
>DATMBW010000260.1:0-6682 GCA_035559095.1 Ramlibacter sp. | reverse complement strand
ACGGTGCGGGGGGCTGCTGCGCACCCCTACCAAACAAAACGGATGCCGACGCTGAAAAACAAGAAAGCCCCGTGGATAGGGGCTATTGAGGGGTTTGGTGGTCTTGGATGGACTACCGAAAATACATTACTGGCGGAGAGGGCGGGATTCGAACCCGCGGAGGGCTATTAACCCTCACACGCTTTCCAGGCGTGCGACTTAAACCGCTCATCCACCTCTCCGCAGAGCCGCTCATTGTAGCAGCGGCCCCGCACTTGAGCCCTGCTCCGCCGCTTTCGCGCGCCGCGCCCGCTGCGGATCGGCCAGCATCGACAGCAACAGGTTGACGTCGGCGGGCTTGACCATGTGGAAATCGAAACCGGCCTGCGCCGAACGCGAGCGGCTCTCGGCTTCACCGTAGCCGGTCAGTGCGATCAGCAAGGCGTCGCGGCACTCGGGCTGGGCGCGCAGCCGATGGGCGACCTCGAATCCGTTCATGCCCGGCAAGCCGATGTCCAGCAGCACGACGTCGGGCCGGAAGTCCTGGGCGATCTTCAGCGCGGTCATGCCCTCGCTGGCGATCCGCACCTCGAAGCCCTCCATCTCCAGCAAGGTCATCAACGTCTCCGCGGAGGCCGCGAGGTCGTCCACTACCAGGATCCGGGTCGGTACCTTGCTGCGGGCCGGCAGCGCCTGTGGGGACGGAGTGGGCGATGGCGCTTCATCCGCGGGAATCAGTTGCGCCGGCAGGTGAACCACGATTTCCGTGCCGCGCCCGACGCCGCCGCTGTGCGCCGAAACGCGGCCGCCGTGCAGTTCCACCAGATGCTTGACCAGGGTCAGGCCGATGCCCAAGCCGCCTTGCGAGCGGTCCAGCGACTGGTCGGCCTGGGCAAACAGCTCGAAGATGTGGGGCAGGAACGCCGGATCGATCCCCGCGCCCTGGTCCTTGACGGAGATATTCACCTCGCCATCGGCGTACGTCGCGGTCAGGTCGATCTGGCTGTGCGGCCCCGAGAACTTCGACGCGTTGTTGATGAGGTTGGAAAGAACCTGGGCCAGCCGTACCGGGTCGCCGTTGAGGGCGACGCGCTCGCGGGGCAATTCCACGCGCAGCACTTGGTCGCGGCTGGCCACCCGCGGCGAACTCGATTCCACCGAGCGCTCCACCAGCGCCGCCAGGCTGAGCTTTTCAGCCTTGACCACCACCTTGCCCTGGACGATTCGCGAGACGTCGAGCAGGTCGTCGATGAGCCGCGCCATGTGATCGGCCTGCCGGCCGATCACATCGCGGGCCCAGTTCATGACGGGCTGCGTGACGTCCCCTCCCTGCATGATGTGCACGGCGTTGCGGATCGGCGCCAGTGGATTGCGCAGTTCGTGGGCCAGCATCGCCAGGAACTCGTTCTTGCGCCGGTCGGCTTCCTGCACCGCCATGTAGAGCCGGGCGTTCTCCATCGCGATGGAGGCGCGGCTCACCATCTCCTTGGCGAGCGCGACGCGCGAGGCATCCATGCGCTCGAATGGCGCGAACAGGATGAGGGCGCCCCGGGCACGCCCGCCCGCCAGCAATGGGCAGATGGCCGCGGCCTGATCGCCTTCGTGCCAGAGTTCGAAATTCCTTTCCTCCAGTACGCGCGCCAGGCCGGTGCGCACACCGTCGGGCATCTCCGGCGTGTCGCCGGGCCCGCGGGGATGGCTTTCGATGCGCGTAACGGTTCCGTCGGTCGCCAGCGCCAGCACGGCCCGGTCCGCCAGCATGGGAACGGCCAGGTCCAGCATCGCGCCGATCGTGTCCTCGATGTTCAGCGACCGCGCCAGTTGCTGGCTGGCTTCGGACAGGTAGTCGGCCCGGTGAATCGCGTCTTCCGCGGCCTCCCGCGCGGCCTCGGAGCGGGCCAGCGCCTCGCGTTGCGCCGCCTGCACCTGCAGCTGCTGGTTCATGCGGTACAGCTCGACGAAAACCCTCACCTTGGACCGCAGCACCTCGGGCACCACCGGCGAGGGAATGTAGTCCACCGCGCCGAGCGCATAGCCCCGCTCGGCCTGCCGCTCGTCCACATAAGCGGTGATGAAGACGATCGGCGTCTGCGCCGATTTCCTGTACTGGCGGATCAGGCTGGCGGTTTCCAGACCGTCGATATCGGGCATGTTGACGTCCAGCAGGATGACGGCGAACTCCATCTCGAGGATGTAGCGCAGCGCCTCCTGGCCCGACCGCGCGCTGACGATGTTCTGGCCGAGCTCATCGAGGATGCTTCGGAAGACAACGTGTTTTTCGGTCAGGTCGTCGACGACCAGGATGTTGGCCTTCTCCTGCGGGGCTTGTTTGGGCAACGTCGCTGGCACCGGATTCCTCATTGGTGCAGCCACGCACGCAGGACCGCGAGCAGGTCCTGCGTGCAGACCGGTTTGGACAGGTAGTCCCACGCGCCCGCCTCGATGCACTTTTCGCGGTCGCCCTTCATTGCCTTGGCCGTGACGGCAATCATGGGCAGGTCCTTGCCCGCCGGCAGCTTGCGGATTTCCTTCATCGTCGCCATGCCGTCCATTTCGGGCATCATGATGTCCATCAATACCACCTGGATCTGCGAATCGGTCGCGACCCGCGCGATCGCGTCGCGGCCATTATCGGCCCAGACGATGTCCATGCCGTGCTCCTCCAGCACCGTGGCCAGCGCGAAGATGTTGCGCATGTCGTCGTCCACGATCAGCACACGCTTGCCTGCCAGCGGCTTGCTGGATTCGTGGATGTTGTTGATCAGCGAACGCTTGACTTCCGGCAGCCGCGCCAGGTTGTGGTGCAGCGCCAGCAGCGCGCTGTCGAACAGCTTGCCCACGGTGTGGGCTTCGTGCACCGTCACGTAATCGTCGGAGTGCCAGGCGAACTTGCCTGCGTCGCGGCCGCTGCCGCAGTAGATCAGCAGCGGCAGTGGGCCGAGGCCGGCCTGCGCCGAGAGCAGACGGCGGCAATCCGACTGATCGAGCCCCGGGAAGCCGTCCTCGAGCACCACGCAGTCGAAGCGGCGCTCCTCCAGGGCTTCCATCAGCTTCTCGGCACTCTTGGTGACCGTCAGCTCGATCGGCCCGTCGTCGATCTGGGCTAGAAAATCGCGCCGCGCCGCCACGTCCTTGAGCGCCACCAGCATGCGTTTGTGCGGCCGCGTCAGGTAGTCATGAAGCTGGTCGAGCATCGCATCCAGCACTTCCTGGGACTGAATCGGCTTTTCGACGAAGGCCATCGCGCCCGAGCGGAACGCGCGTTCGCGTGAATCGTCGGTGGAAATCACGCAGACCGGCACGTGGCGTGCGCTCAGGTCCTGCTTGATGCGGTCGAGCACGCGCCAGCCTTCCATGTCCGGCAGGTACATGTCCAGCGTGACGGCCGAGGGCTTGTACTGCGTGGCCAAGGTCAGCGCGCCCGCGCCCATCGAGGTCACGAGCCCCTTGAAGCCCTTGCCCCGGGCGGCGTCCAGCAGGAACCGGGCGAAGACCAGGTCGTTTTCGACGATCAGCAGCACCAGGTCGCCCTGGTGGATGGCGTCGCGGTCGTCATTCACCTCGTTCAGCGCGACGGCGTTCTCTTCCGCGACCACCTCGTCGGCCGGCTGGACCACCGGCTCCGGCCGGGCGATCCGCTTGAGCCCCGGCAGCGTGACGTCGCCACGGATTTCGCCCGCGGGCGAGGGACGGCGCGCACCGCGCGTGCCCGAATACACCAGCGGCAGGTACAGCGTGAAGGTGCTGCCCTGGCCAGGCGCGCTCGACAGCCGGATTTCGCCGCCGAGCAGTTTGGACAGCTCGCGGCTGATGGCCAGGCCCAGGCCGGTGCCTCCGTACTTGCGGCTGGTCGATCCGTCGGCCTGCTGGAACGCCTCGAAAATGATCTGCTGCTTGTCGCCCGAAATGCCGATGCCCGTGTCCGAAACGGCAAACGCGACCACCTGCTGGGCGCGGTTGAGGTCCTCGTTGTCCGGTGTCCAGCCGCTGAAGGCCTCCTCGATAGCGAGCGACACATGCCCCTGGTGGGTGAACTTGAACGCGTTGGACAGCAGATTTTTCAGGATCTGCTGCAGCCGCTTCACGTCCGTGACCATCGAGTTCGGCAGGTTCGCTCCGGTGTGGATCAGGAAATCCACGCTCTTGGCCTCGGCTACATGGCCGAACGTCCGCTCGACGTAAAGCTGCAGGTCCGACAGGCGCAGTTCGTTCACGTCCACCACCACGGTGCCCGACTCGATCTTGGACAGGTCCAGGATGTCGTTGATCAGCATCAGCAGGTCATTGCCAGATGAGTGGATGGTCTTGGCGAATTCCACCTGTTTGGGACTCAGGTTGCCTTCGGGGTTCTTGGACAGCTGATCCGACAGGATCAGCAGCGAGTTCAGCGGCGTGCGCAGCTCGTGCGACATGTTGGCCAGGAACTCCGACTTGTACTTGGAGGTCAGCGCGAGCTGCTTGGCCTTGTCTTCCAGCGCCTGGCGGGCCTGCTCCACTTCCTGGTTCTTGCGCTCCACCTCGTGGTTCTGGTGAACCAGCAGGCGGGCCTTTTCCTGCAGTTCCTCGTTGGTCTGCTGCAGTTCCTGTTGGCGGCTTTGCAGCTCCTGCGCCAGCGACTGCGACTGGGTCAGCAGGTCCTCCGTGCGCATGTTGGCCTCGATCGTGTTGATCACGATACCGATCGATTCCGTGAGCTGGTCCAGGAAGGCCTGGTGGGTCGGGTTGAAGCGCTCGACCGAGGCCAGTTCCACGACGCCGCGCACCTGGCCCTCGAAGATGATGGGCAGCACCAGCACGTTCAGCGGCGGCAGCTCGGTGAGGCCCGAGGAAATCCGCAGGGTATCGGGAATCGAGGACGTCAACAGGATCTTCTTGCGGTCATAAGCGCACTGGCCGACCAGGCCCTGGCCCATGTCCACTTCCTTGCCGTAGGCGCCGTGGCCGTCCGACGCGTAGCTGGCCATCAGGCGCAGCTTCGGCTGCTCGTGCGTGTAGCGCAGCACGTAGAACTCGGCCTGCTGCGCTCCAACCACCGGCGCCAGTTCGGACAGGATCAGGTGGCCCACCGCCACCAGGTCCTTCTGGCCCTGCAGCATTCGGGAGAACTTGGCCAGGTTGGTCTTGAGCCAGTCCTGCTCGGTGTTGACCTGCGTGGTGTCCTTCAGGTTGCGGATCATCTCGTTGATGGTGTCCTTCAGCGCCGCCACTTCGCCCAGCGCCTCCACGGTGATCGAGCGGGTCAAGTCGCCCTGCGTCACCGCCGTCGCCACCTCGGCGATGGCGCGCACCTGGGTGGTCAGGTTGGCCGCGAGCTGGTTGACGTTCTCCGTCAGGCCCTTCCAGGTGCCGGATGCACCCGGCACCTTGGCCTGCCCGCCCAGCTTGCCTTCGACGCCCACTTCGCGCGCCACGGTCGTCACCTGGTCGGCGAAGGTCGCCAGCGTGTCGGTCATCGAGTTGATGGTGTCGGCCAGCGCGGCGATTTCACCCTTGGCTTCCACCGTCAGCTTGCGGTCGAGGTCGCCGTTGGCCACGGCGGTCACAACGCGCGCGATACCGCGCACCTGGGAGGTGAGGTTGCCGGCCATGAAGTTGACGTTGTCGGTCAGGTCCTTCCAGGTGCCGGCGACGCCCTGCACGTCGGCCTGGCCGCCCAATTTGCCTTCGGTGCCCACTTCGCGCGCCACCCGCGTCACTTCCGAGGCAAACGAGGAGAGCTGGTCCACCATGGTGTTGATGGTGTTCTTCAGTTCGAGGATTTCGCCCTTCACGTCCACCGTGATCTTCTTGGACAGGTCGCCGGCCGCCACGGCTTTGGTCACGTCCGCGATGTTGCGCACCTGCGAAGTCAGGTTGCCGGCCATGAAGTTCACGTTGTCGGTCAGGTCCTTCCAGGTGCCGGCGACGCCCTGCACGTCGGCCTGGCCGCCCAATTTGCCTTCGGTGCCCACTTCGCGCGCCACTCGCGTCACTTCCGAGGCGAAGGAACGCAACTGGTCCACCATGGTGTTGATGGTGTTCTTCAGCTCCAGGATCTCGCCCTTGACGTCCACCGTGATCTTCTTGGACAGGTCGCCTGCCGCCACGGCTTTGGTCACATCCGCGATGTTGCGCATCTGGGACGTCAGGTTGCCGGCCATGAAGTTGACGTTGTCGGTCAGGTCCTTCCAGGTGCCGGCCACGCCCTGCACGTCGGCCTGTCCGCCCAGCTTGCCCTCGGTTCCCACCTCGCGCGCCACCCGCGTCACTTCCGAGGCAAACGAGGAGAGCTGGTCCACCATGGTGTTGATGGTGTTCTTGAGCTCCAGGATTTCGCCCTTGACGTCCACCGTGATCTTCTTGGACAGGTCACCGGCCGCCACGGCGGTGGTCACTTCGGCGATGTTGCGCACCTGGGCCGTGAGGTTCGAGCCCATCGAATTGACCGAATCGGTCAGGTCCTTCCAGGTGCCGGCCACGCCCTGCACGTCGGCCTGGCCGCCCAGCTTGCCCTCGGTGCCCACCTCGCGCGCCACCCGCGTCACTTCCGAGGCGAAGGAACGAAGCTGGTCCACCATGGTGTTGATGGTGTTCTTGAGCTCCAGGATCTCGCCCTTGACGTCCACCGTGATCTTCTTGGACAGGTCGCCGGCCGCCACGGCGGTGGTCACGTCCGCGATATTGCGCACCTGGGCCGTGAGGTTCGAGCCCATCGAATTCACCG
>DATMBW010000259.1:0-3566 GCA_035559095.1 Ramlibacter sp. | reverse complement strand
TCAGGCCCGCGGCGTGGACCTTGCCGGCTTCGACGTCTTCCTCGTTGACCCCGTAGTTGCCGATGTGCGGGTACGTGAGCGTCACGATCTGCTGGCAGTAGCTCGGGTCGGTCAGGATTTCCTGGTAACCGGTCATGGCCGTGTTGAACACGACTTCGCCGGCCGTGACGCCGGTGGCTCCGATCGAACTGCCAGGAAAGACCGTGCCGTCCGCAAGGGCCAGGATGGCCGGAGGGAAAATTCCCTGTTGAGACAAAAGCACTGGGTTCTCCGGATGTTTACGGGTACGCCCAGGAATCAAGCGCGGCGCTTGGAGCTTGGCTCTCGCGGCAGCTTTTGTCAGGGATTTGGCTTGAATGCGCTAGGCGTACGGTGGGTTTGCGGGAAAGCCCTTGATTATAGCCGCAGGGCTTCAAATCCTGCCCGCGCAACGGGCATTGAAGCCATTACGCCGCATGCGCCGCGGCACTGGCGTGCAGGCAGATCGCCGCCGCCGCCGCGACATTGAGCGACTCCTCGCCGCCCGGCTGGACGATGCGCACCGCCAGGCGGGAGCGCGCGGCGATCTCCTCGCTCACGCCCTGCCCCTCGTGGCCCAGCGCCCAGGCGCATGGCCACGGAAGCGCTTGCCTGTGAAGCGGTTCCCCGTGGTGGGAGCTGGTCGTGAGGATGGGAATCGCCAGCGCGTCGAGCGCGGCCGGCGAGAGCGCCTCGATCAGGTGCAGGCCGAAATGGGCTCCCATGCCCGCGCGCAGCACCTTGGGACTCCAGAGCGCCGCCGTCCCCTTGATCGCCAGGATCTGGCTGAAACCGAAGGCGGCGGCGCAACGCAGGATGGCGCCCACATTGCCGGCGTCCTGCACGCGGTCAAGGATGACCGAGCAAGCACCAGGCCGCAGGGCCGGTGCCGGCGGCAAATCCACGACGAAACCCATGCGCGCGGGCGAGTCGAGCCCGCTCAGTCCGGCGAACAGCGCATCGGCGACAACCACGTGCTTGCCCGACCCTTGCGCCCAAACCGCTTCGCCCGAGGACCATGACGATTCGCAGAACACCGCCAGCGCCGGCCGCACGCCCCGGGCCAGTGCGGCCCGGCACAAATGGTCGCCCTCCAGCCAGACGCGCCCCTGCTTGCGGTAGGCGGTGCTGTCCTGCGCCAGGCGGTGCAGGTCTTTGAGCAAGGCATTGGCTGCCGAGCTCACGAACTGGGGTTCAGCGGAGGTCACGACACCGTGACGGCCAACTCCACCCCATCCTCGTCGACGAAGGTGGCGGCGACGGGGCTGAAGAACTTGCGGTGATGGTGGCAAGCGCCGTGCACACGCAAGGCCTCCAGGTGTTCGGGCGTGGCATAGCCCTTGTGCGATGCGAAGCCATATTGCGGAAATTCCTCGTGCAGCGTCTGGCAGAGCCGGTCGCGATGCACCTTCGCCAGAATGGAGGCCGCCGAGATGGACTTGACCGTGGCATCCCCGCCGATGACCGCCTCGGCGAAGACGTCCAGCAGCGGAATCCGGTTGCCGTCCACCAGCACTTTCGCCGGTTTCAATCGCAAGCCCTCCACCGCGCGTTTCATGGCCAGCATGGTGGCCCACAGGATGTTGAGCGTGTCGATCTCCTCGACGCTGGCCTGCGCCACCGAGCAGCACAGGGCTTTCTCGCGGATCTGGTCATACAGGCGATCGCGCTGCAGCGGCGTGAGCGCCTTGGAATCGGCCAGGCCGCGGATGCGTTTGGTGTCGTCGAGAATGACGGCCGCCGCCACCACCGGCCCGGCGAGCGGGCCCCGCCCGGCCTCATCCACCCCGGCCATGAGTCCCACGGGATCCCAGGGCAGCCGCGCCTGCTCAGGCCTGGAGGACTTTTTCGATCGCATCGGTGGCCAGCGTTGCCGTATCGCGTTGCAGCAGCGAGTGCAACGCCGTGAATTTCTCCTGCACGGCCGCCATTCTGGCAGGAGCTTCCAGCCAATCCAAGAGGGCTGCGGCCAGCGACTCGGGATTCGCATCGTCCTGGGTCAGCTCCGGCACGGCGAATTCCCCGCAAAGGATGTTGGGCAGGCCGATCCACGGCTGCAAGTGCTTGGGCTTCATGATCCGGTAGCTCAGCCGGTTGACCGCGTAGGAGATCACCATCGGCCGCTTGAACAGAGCCGCCTCCAGCGTGGCGGTGCCGCTGGCCACCAGTGCCAGGTCGCACGCTGCCAGCGCGGCGTGCGATTGGCCGTCGATGATCTTCAAGCCGGCGGCAAGGCCCGCTGCCCGTGCCGCCTCCTCGACGGCGGCGCGGCGCGCGGGCACGGCGGGCACGACCAGCTCGATGGCGGGCCGGGCCTGGCGCACGCGCGCGGCGGCGGCCAAAAACCGCGGCGCGAGGCGCTGCACCTCGGACGCCCGGCTGCCGGGCAGGACGGCGAGCACTTCGCCGTCTTGCGCCAACCCCAGCGCGCGCCGGGCCGCCGCCTTGTCCGGCTCCATCGGGATGACGCTGGCCAGCGGATGGCCCACGTAAGTCGCCGCGATGCCGTGGCGGGCCAGCAGTTCCGGCTCGAAGGGAAAGACGCACAGCACATGGTCGGCGCTGCGCTTGAGCTTTTCGGCGCGCCCCGCGCGCCAGGCCCAGATGGAGGGGCAAACGAAGTGCACGGTCCGGATGCCCCGCGCCTTCAATGCCGCCTCGAGGTCGAGGTTGAAATCGGGCGCGTCCACCCCGATGAACGCCTGCGGCGGCTCACGCAGCAGGCGCTGCCTGAGCTGCCTGCGGATGCCGGCGATCTCCGGGTAATGCCGCAGCACCTCGACGTACCCGCTGACGGCCAGCTTCTCGTGCGGCCACCAGGCCTGAAAGCCGCGGCTTGCCATTTGCGGCCCCCCGATTCCCTGGGCTTGCAGCCGCGGCCAGCGGCGCAGCAGGCCGTCGAGCAGCAGCCCCGCCAGCAGGTCGCCGGAGGCTTCGCCGGCGACCATGGCGAAACAGGGACTCATGACCCGTTCGGGCCGAGCCTGCCGAAGCCCAGCTCTTCGACGGTGCGCATCCTGAACTGGCCGACGGGCCCAGGGCCAACGCAAGGATTCATCGCACGATGCCGCGCTGCGCCGATGCGCTCTCGAGGAACGACAGCATCATGCGGACATCCGGCGCTGCCTCGGGCGTTTTCTGCGCCAGTTCGCCGATGCGCTGCCTGGACTGCTCGAGGGTCAGTCCGTCGCGGTAAAGCGCCTTGTACATGGCCTTGACGGCCGCGATGCGCCCGGCGGAGAACCCCCGCCGGCGCAGCCCCTCGAAATTCATCGAGCGCGCCTGGGCCGGCTGGCCCTGGGTCATCACGAACGGCGGCTGGTCGGCCAACAGCATCGTGTTGAGCGCCGTCATGCCGTGGGCGCCGAGGCGCACGAACTGGTGCACGGTAGTGAAGCCGCCGAGGATAACCCAGTCGCCGACCTCGACGTGGCCGGCCAGCTGCGCGTTGTTGGCGAAGATGGTGTGGTCGCCCACGATGCAGTCGTGCGCCAGGTGCACGTACGCCATCAGCCAGTTGTCGTTGCCGACCCGGGTGACGCCGCCGC
>DATMBW010000258.1:0-13981 GCA_035559095.1 Ramlibacter sp. | reverse complement strand
TGCGCCGACGGAGGGCGGCTGCCGGTGATGACGGAAGCCGACTACCCGGCGCTCGAGGCCGCGTACCTGAAGGAACGCCGGCAGCCGGGCCAGGCGCTGCTGGTGAGCCTGGACGGGCTGATCGCGGCGCGCCCGTCCATGGAGGCCAACCGGCCCGCGCGGCCTAGCCTGGTCGTGGAACGCTTCATCAACGTCTGGCCGCGCGAGAGCTGTGGCAATCCGCTGGCCGACAGCCCCTTGCGCGGCACCTACTGGAAGCTGGTGCGCCTGGGCGAAACGCCGGTCCAGGCGGCCGAGAAGCAGCGTGAGCCGCACCTGATCTTCGCCAACCACGAGCCGCGCGTTTCCGGAAGCGGCGGCTGCAATCGCGTGAGCGGCAGCTTCGAGCTGGACGCGGACAAGCTGCGCCTTGGCCACATGGCGGGCACCAAGATGGCCTGCCTGGACAGCATGGAGCAGGAGCATCGCTTCCTGCAGTCGATCGAGAAGGTGGAGCGTTATCGCATCAGCGGCAGCCACCTGGAGATGCTGGACGCGGCAGGCACGGTGATCGCACGATTCGAGGCGGTGGCGTTGGGCCCTCGATGATTCTGTTGGCGCCGACTATCATCTGCGAACTGGGAGTTTCGAATCCGAATGATGGATGTCCTGTTCTCGCTTCCACTGTGGGCGCTGGCCATCGTCCTGAACGTCTGGCTGATGAGCTTCTCGCTCGCGAGCTTGTGGGGCTTGCGGCGTTGGATCCTGCCCCGGCTGCACCTCAACACTGATGCTTCGCTTTTCTACGCCGCCGCGGTCATGCAGTCGGTCATGGTGCTCTACGGGATGGTCGCCGCGCTGACCGCGGTCAGCGTTTGGTCGAGGTACTCGCAAGCATCGGACATCGTATCCAAGGAGGCGACCGCGATCGCGAGCCTGTGGCGGAACCTGGGCGGCTACCCGCAGCGCGAGCGCGAATCGATACGCGAGGCGTTGCGCGGCCACACGAACTTCGTCATCCACGATGCCTGGCCCGAACAGAAACGCGGGCGGGTTCCGCATGGAGGCGAGGAGGCGGTGGACCGCCTCCAGGCGCAGCTCTTCGCATTCGAGCCGAAGTCGGAGTCGCAGAAAATCCTCCACGCCGAGACCCTGGCCGCCTACAACCGCATGATCGAAGCGCGGCGCCTGCGGCTGGATTCGGCGAACAGCGGCCTCCCGGGCGTGATGTGGTTCGTCCTTCTGCCCGGGGCAATGGGCTGCCTGCTCTTCTCGCTGTTCTTCCCCATCGAAGAGCCGCACTTCCAGGCCGTGCTCGTAGCGGGCGTGGCGGGCTTCGTCGCCATGGTGCTCTTCGTGATCGTCAGCCTCGACCGGCCGTTCCACGGTGCAATGGCCATACCCGCGGATTCGTACCTGCTTGTTCACGACCAGCTCATGAAAAGATGAAGCAGCCGTGCGGACATGCTCCCAACGGTTGTAGCATTCATGTCGGACAGTTTTCGCGGGAGCACCGAATGCAGCCGCTCAAGAAACTCGCGGTGTTGGTCCTGGCTGCCGCCGGCTCCGCCTGCGGAGGCGGGGATAGCGCGGCGGAAACGACGATCGCCGTGTACAAGCAGCTCGGTTCCTTGCAGTGCACGGGCGGCGGCGCCTCCCTGGCAAGCCTGGAACGTCAACTGGCCGAAGCTGGCATCCGGGTGGCGGCGGCAACATGCGGACTCGATGGAAACGCCTACGCCGCCGTCTGCGGAGGACCGGACGGCCGGATCGGGATCTTCGACGTGGAGGCGCAGCAGGCGCCTCTTGCGAGTCCGCTCGGTTTTGCACCCCTGAGCGGCCTTCCCGCCGCCGTCCGGGTGGCTTGCGGATAGCTTGATATGCCAACCTGTGCAGCGCGACGAGCGCAACTGGAGAACACTGATGGACCTTTCAGAACTCCTCGGGATTGAATTTCCCATCATTCAGGCCCCCATGGCGGGTGTGCAAGGCAGCGCGCTCGCCATAGCTGTCTGCAACGCAGGCGGCCTGGGCTCGCTTCCATGCGCCATGCTGGGCCCGGAGGCGATCCGAAAGGAACTCGCCGCCATTCGGGCTCAGACCTCCAGGCCATTCAATGTGAACTTCTTCTGCCATGCACAGCCGGCGCCCGACGTGGAGCGCGAGAACGCATGGCGAGCCGCGCTTGCGCCTTACTACAGGGAATACGGAATCGACCCCGGCACGATTGCGCCCGGCCCCGGCCGGCTTCCTTTCGATGCGCAAGCGGCCGACGTGCTGGCCGAGTTCGCGCCACCGGTGGTCAGCTTTCATTTCGGACTGCCCTCAGCGGAACTGCTGGCCCGGGCACGCGCCTGGGGCGCGAAAATCCTGTCTTCCGCCACGACCGTCCAGGAAGCACTGTGGCTCGAAGCCAATGGAGTCGATGCCGTCATCGCCCAGGGGCTCGAGGCGGGCGGCCACCGGGGCATTTTTCTGTCCGAGGATTTGAGCACCCAGCTGGGCACGTTCGCCTTGGTGCCCCAGATCGCCGCGGCGGTGAAGATCCCGGTCGTTGCCGCCGGCGGAATCGCCTCCGCCGATGGCGTGGCGGCGGCCATGAAACTCGGCGCCGCCGGGGTGCAGATCGGCACGAGCTATATGTTGTGCCCGGAAGCCGCGACGACCGAGATCCATCGGGCGGCACTCAAGAGCGAGTCGGCGCGCGTCACGGCGCTCACCAATCTCTTTACCGGACGCCCGGCCCGCGGGATCGTCAACCGCATCATCCGCGAGCTGGGACCGATCAATCCCGCCGCACCGCGATTTCCCATGGCGGCCTCCGCCATCGCGCCCTTGCGAGCCAAGGCGGAAGGCCTGGGCACCGGTGACTTCTCTCCCCTGTGGTCGGGCCAGAATGCAAGCGGCCGCCGGGAAATCTCCGCATCCATCCTGACCCGCGACCTGGCTAGCGCGCTGCCCCATGCGCGCTAGCCGTGCCTTTGGACGCATCGTCCTTGTCTTGTCGCTGCTGGTCATCGCGGCCGCGTGCGGTAGCCTGCCCGGGACGGCGGACCCGGCCTCGGACGCGCCGGAAGGTCCAGGACCCGGCATCGCCGAATTCAAGGACGCGGCCTCGTACGCACAGGCCCTGCAGGTATGGCGCACGCCCGAGGACGTCAATGCGTGGATCGGCGCGCGATTTCGCTACGACATGGCGCGGGCGATGGCGCTGTCCGAGAATCAGCGCGGCCGGTCCGGCCAGCTGCCGATTCATCCGGCGCATGAGTTCTTCGCCGCGCCGTCCGGTATCTGCGTGGACCTGAGCCGCTTCGCGGTCGAAACGCTTGCGCAAATCGACCCGCAGCTGGACGCGAAGTACCTGATGATCGAGTTCGCGCCGGTCACGATCGGCGGCAACACCCTTCGCATGCACTGGCTGGCCTCTTTCACGCGCGAAGGAAAGCACTACTTCTTCGCCGATTCGAAGCGCCCGGGTCACATCTCGGGGCCGTACGCCGGCGTGCGCGAGTTCATCGCGGAGTACGCGGCATACCGGAACAGGCAGGTCGTCGCCTTCCGCGAACTGAATTCCCACCAGCGCAAGCAGCGCACGATCGCGACCAAACAAAGCCGTGAAGAGCGCCGTCCCTGACGCTTCCAGCAAGCGCGCGTTGCGGCACGTCCCCAACCCATCACTTCAGCTGGCAACAACAACATGACGGTTGCCGGACAGTGGTCACGGTGGCAGTCGATTCGGGAATGAAGTACCTCAGCACGGCCTTGTACGCACGCACATGAAATGCGCGAGATCCGGCGGCGACCGGATTTGCGCGCGGCCGGATGTTTGCGGTAACGTTGGAGGCACTCGGGCAACCGCCGCCGGCGGCGGCCGGGTACGGCCCGTTTGGAGAGCAGCAATGACGATCGAGCTGGACCATTTCATAGTGTCGTCGCGCAACAAGGCCGCTTCGGCCAGGCTCCTGGGCGACCTTCTGGGCGTTCCATGGGCCGAGTCCGGACTCGGGCCTTTCGCCCCGGTCTATATCAACGACGGATTGACCCTGGATTTCATCGAGACCGATGAAGACTTCCCGGTCGAGCACTTCTGCTTCCGCGTGGGACGGCAAGAGTTCGATTCCATCCTCGAGCGCATCCGGGCGGCCGGGATCCCCTATCGCAGCGCGGTGCGCGGGCCGGTGGACATGAAGGTCAACACGGAACTCGGCAACGTCTACTGGAACGAG
Source organism: Ramlibacter sp. (assembly GCA_035559095.1). Lineage (GTDB taxonomy): Bacteria > Pseudomonadota > Gammaproteobacteria > Burkholderiales > Burkholderiaceae_C > Ramlibacter. The sequence continues at coordinate 9,776 of DATMBW010000258.1, read as the reverse complement.
CCCGATGGGCACCAATGGGAGATGCTGACGGTGAGCTATGCACGCGCGCCGCATTGAACAGGCAACCTGAGCTGCCAGCGCCAGCACCGCCCCCATGTTCATCGGACACTTCGCCGTCGGTTTCGGTGCCAAGTCGGTCGCTCCGCGGGTGTCGCTGGGCTGGTTGTTCCTGGCCGCCCAGTTCATCGACCTCCTTTGGCCCACGCTGCTGCTGCTCGGTGTCGAGCGGGTCCGCATCGTCCCCGGCGCCACCGTGGTGACCCCGTTGGTGTTCGAGCACTACCCCATTTCGCACAGCCTGCTTGCGGTCATCGGCTGGGCAGCGCTGGTGGGAATCGTCCACTTCTGGCTGCACCGGCAACGCGTCGCCGCGCTGGTTCTCGGACTGCTCGTGGTGAGCCATTGGGTACTCGACGCCCTTGTGCACCAGCCGGACTTGCCGTTGTATCCCGGCAGCGCCACCGTGGTCGGCCTGAATGTCTGGTCGTCGCTGCCCATCACCGTGGCCCTGGAAGGCTCGCTGTTCGCGCTGGGCGTCTGGCTGTATGCACGCACGACCTCGCCCAACGATGCCGTCGGACGCTGGGGTTTCGCCGGGCTGGTCGCATTCCTGATTGCCGTCTATGCCGGCAATCTGTTTGGCGCTCCGCCTCCATCGGCGCTCGCCATCGCGTGGGTCGGGCATCTGCAGTGGCTGTTGGTCGCCTGGGCGTACTGGATCGACAAGCATCGCCGCGTCCGCCCGGCAGCGGCATAGCGCCTGGCATCGGCAGTTCGCCCCGCCGCATGATCGATCAAGGCATTGTCGTTCTTGGCATCCCCATCCCGTCATCGTCGCCGGTGTTCCTCGGCATCGTGGCGGTGCATGTCGCGGCGGGGCTCAGTTGCACGGTGGCCGGAGTCGTGGCCATGCTGGCTCCCAAACGCAGCGGACGGCACCCGCGGGCGGGCACCGTCTATTTTTGGAGCCTGGTCGTGGTCTTCCTTTCCATGACCGCACTTTCCATTCTCCGGTGGCCGGCCAACACGCATCTTCTTGTGCTCGGCATCCTGTCCTTCGGCGCCGGCGTGGTCGGCCGAATGGCCAGGCGGCGCTGGCCCGCCGCGCTGCGGGCGCACGTGTCGGGCATGGCACTGTCATACATCCTGCTGCTGACCGCCTTCTACGTGGACAACGGACCGCAACTGCCCCTGTGGCGTTCGCTGCCGCCTTTGGCGCATTGGCTGATTCCGGGCGTCGTCGGCCTTCCGTTACTGCTGAGGGCGCTGACGCGGCATCCACTCATTCTGCGGTCCCGCACGCCTTCGAAAAAGGCGGCCTAGCCGGACGCAGGCCGACCTAGAATTGTGCACGTCGTTGCCGGGGTCGCCGCGATACCGCGACTCCAGGTTTTACCCATGCCGCGCAGCATGCTCACATTCGCCGCCATCACCGCGTCTGTCTATCTCGGCCTGTGCGCCGTGCTGTTCGCCTTTCAGCGTTCACTGATCTACTTTCCGCCGCCGCCGTCGCCTGCCGTTGGCGCGGCCACGATCAGGTTGCCCGTGGAGGGCGGCGAAGTGCTGGTCAGCGCGCGACCGCACAGCGGTCCCCATGCGGTCCTCTACTTCGGCGGCAACGCGGAGGACGTCTCGTACAGCCTGCCAGGCTTGACCACCGCGTTTACCGGTCACGCCCTCTATTTGATGCACTACCGGGGCTACGGCGGAAGCTCGGGCACGCCGACCGAAGCGGCGCTCTTCGCCGACGCGATCGCCCTGTTCGACAGGATTCGTGCCGAGCACCAGGACATCGTGGTCGTGGGGCGCAGCCTGGGCAGCGGAGTGGCGGTTTACCTGGCCAGCCACCGGCCCGTTGCACGCCTGGTCCTGGTCACCCCGTACGACAGCATCCAGGACCTGGCGGTGCGCCAGTTTCCGTACTTTCCCGTGCGCTGGCTGTTGCTCGACAAGTTCGAATCGTGGAAGTACGCGGGGCAGGTCGCCGCGCCGACGCTGCTTGTCGCGGCAGAACACGATGAGGTGATTCCGCGCGCCAGCACCGAGCTGCTGCTGACGCGCTTTCGCGCCGGAATCGCGGCCTTGAAAGTCGTGGCGGGAACGGGGCACAACACCATCTCCGAAAGTCCCGAATACATTCCGCTGCTCAAAGGCGCGCACTGACCGACCGCGCACCATGCCAGCAGTGCCCGTCAGTCCACCGGCCCGTCTTCACGTGCTGCTGGCGCGTGAGGCGTCCACGGCGGTGGTCATCCGCCGGGGTCCGACCCGCCACACGGCGGTGCTTGGGTGGGACAGGCGCACCGACGGGTTCCAGCTTGGCCAGTGGCTCTACGGCCGGATCTACGAACGCCGGTGCGACCTGTCGCCCGATGGCAAACACCTCATCTACTTCGCCATGAACGGGCGATGGCAGTCGAGCGTGAAGGGGTCCTGGACAGCGGTTTCGCGCGCGCCGTACCTCAAGGCTGTTTCGCTGTTCGCCAAGGGAGACTGCTGGAACGGAGGCGGGCTGTTCCGGACATCGAACCAATACTGGCTCAACGATGGCTGCGGCCATGAGGTCCGCGAGGAAGATCGCCGGCTGCGGCGCGTGGCCGCGCCCCCATGGCCCGAGTCCTACGGCGGCGAGTGCCCGGGCGTTTATTACGTCCGGCTGCAGCGCGACGGCTGGAAGATGAAGTACACGTCGCCCGACGGCGAGGGCGGCCAGCTCAGCCTGTTCGAAAAGCGCATCGACCGGCACTGGGTCCTGCGAAAGCAGGCGCATGCAACGCTTCATCGCCCGCCCGGCCGGGGCGTCTACTTCGATACGCACGAGCTGTTCAACTCCCGCACGGCGCAGGTCGTGCGCCGACGCGGCTGGGAATGGGCCGAGGTCGATGGCGACCGGCTGGTGTGGGCGGCGGACGGGTGTCTGCATTCGGGGCGCATCGGCGCGAATGGCCTCGAGGGCGAGAAGATGCTGCACGATTTCAACGCCATGCGGTTCGAGAGGCTGATCGCGCCTTACTGAAAACCGCGCCGGGGTGTATCCATTGAGCTGCGCAGTACGCGCGGCGAAGGAGAGCGCATGCAAAGAGATGAACAGGAGATACGGCAACTCGTCGCCACCTGGATGACCGCGACGAAAGCAGGCGACGTCGAGACGGTCCTGGACCTCATGGCCGACGACGCCGTCTTTCTGGTGCCCGGCAGGCCGGTCATGCGCAAGGCGGATTTCGCCGCCGCGGCCAGGGCCCAATCGGCGCAGGGCGGTCCGGCGTTCGAAGGCACCAGTGAAATCCAGGAGATCAAGGTACTGGGCGACTGGGCTTTCATGTGGGCCAGGTTGACGGTGGTGGCAACCCCGGGCGGCGGCGCGCAACCCGTGACCCGTTCCGGCCACACCCTTTCGGTCCTGAAAAAGGAAAAGGGCAAATGGGTGTTGGCCCGGGATGCGAATTTGCTGGCACCCGCGCCAGGAACCACGTGATGCCGCGTATCCTCGCATTCGACGTCTTCGGCACAGTGGTCGACTGGCACGGCAGCATCGCCCGCGAGGTGGACGCGATGGCGCTCGGCGTGGACGGCGGCGAGTTTGCGCTGGCCTGGCGAGAGGGCTACAAGCCGGCGATGGAGCGCGTCATGTCGGGCGAACTCGGATGGACCTTGATCGACGACTTGCACCGCATGATCCTGGACGGATTGCTGCGGCAGTTCGGCATCGATGCTCTGGACGAAGCGCAAAAGAAGCACCTCAACAAGGTGTGGCACCGTCTCGACCCCTGGCCCGACTCGGTTGAAGGGCTGCGGCGGCTGAAGACCCGCTTTACCATTTGCACGCTGTCCAACGGCAACATCGGGCTGTTGGCCAACATGGCCAAGCGCGCCGGGCTGCCGTGGGACTGCATCCTGTCGGCCGAGGTGTTCCGCGCCTACAAGCCGCACCCGGCCACTTACCTGGGCGTGGCGCGGGTATTCGACGTCGCGCCGCAAGATGTGATGCTGGTGGCGGCGCACCACGATGACCTTGCCGCCGCGCGCGCCTGCGGCTTGGGCACGGCCTACGTCGAGCGGCCGCTGGAGTTCGGGGCCGGCCGGCCCAAGGACGTGTCGCCGCGGCCGGAGAACGACCTGCACGCTGCCAGCTTCACGGCGCTGGCGGACATGCTGGGTTGCTGACGGCCGGCGCCGGCACGCAATAATCGCGGCCATGGAAACCAAATGGCTGGAGGATTTCGTCAGTCTGGCCGAGACCCGAAGTTTCAGCCGCTCCGCGCAGCTGCGCCACGTCACGCAGCCCGCTTTCTCGCGGCGCATCCAGGCCCTGGAGGCCTGGGCCGGCACCGACCTGGTGGACCGCAGTTCGTATCCCACCCGGCTCACGCCGGCGGGTGAAACGCTCTATGCACAGTCGCTCGAGATGCTGCAGGCGCTGCAGAGCACGCGCGCCATGCTGCGCGGCCACTCTTCGGCCGGCCACGACGTGATCGAGTTCGCCGTACCGCACACCCTGGCCTTCACGTTCTTCCCGGCGTGGGTGTCTTCGCTGCGGGAGAAGTTCGGCCCGATCAAGAGCCGGCTGATCGCGCTGAACGTGCACGATGCGGTGATGCGCCTGGTCGAAGGCGGCTGCGACCTGCTGATCGCCTACCACCACGCCTCGCAGCCGCTCCAGCTGGACGCCGACCGCTACGAGATGGTTCCCCTGGGGCAGGAGGTGCTGGCGCCCTATTGCAAGGCCGACGCGAGCGGCGAGCCGATGTTCAGGTTGCCGGGTCGTTCAGTGCAGCCCTTGCCCTACCTGGGCTACGCACCCGGCGCCTACCTGGGGCGCGTCACCGACCTGATCCTCAAGCAGTCGAGCACGGCCATTCACCTGGACCGTGTCTACGAAACCGATATGGCCGAAGGCCTGAAAGTGATGGCCCTGGAAGGCCATGGCGTGGCCTTCCTGCCCCACAGCGCGGTGAAAAAAGAGCTACGCTCGAAACGGCTCGTCAGCGCCGCGCCCCCTGGGATGCCGGGTCTGGAGTTGACGATGGAGGTGCGCGCTTATCGGGAGAAACCCTTAGGCCACGAGGTGCCGAAAGGGACGGCGCAGGCGCTGTGGGCCTACCTGGCGGCCCAGGGCCGCGTGAAATGACAACTTTCATGGGCTATAAGTTTCTTGCATAACGGCCCCACGCAAACTGCATTGCCGTTCGCGAAGAAGACGAATGAATAAACGCTATCGAGGGGGTTCAGGGTATTCCCGCAAGCCCGAATCTCTAGAATTTCGTTCTTGGTTACCTAACGCTTCACCACAGGAGATTTGCATGAAGAAGCATCTATTGGCTTTTGCAGTCGCGGCCCTCGCCGCCGGAGCGGCCTTCGCCCAAGCGAGCGACACGATCGCCAAGGTCAAGGCCTCGGGCGTGATCACCATGGGAGTGCGTGATTCTTCCGGTGCTCTTTCCTACACGCTGGGCGACGGAAAGTACGGCGGTTACCACCATGAAGTCTGCCAGCGCATCATCGCCAACCTCGAAAAGACCGTCGGCAAGAAGCTCGAAACCAGGTATCTGGCGGTGACCTCGCAAAACCGCATCCCGCTGGTGCAGAACGGCACGGTGGACATCGAGTGCGGCTCCACCACCAACAATGCAACCCGCGCGAAGGACGTGTCCTTCGTCGTGACGACGTACGTCGAGGAAGTGCGTATTGCCACGAAGGTCAAGTCGGGGATCACATCGATCGCGCAACTCAGCGGCAAGAACGTGGCCACCACGACCGGCACTACCTCGGTGCAGCTGCTGCGCAAGCACGAACGTGCCAACGGCGTCGACTTCAAGGAAGTGTTCGGCAAGGACCACGCCGACAGCTTCCTGCTGCTCGAATCGGGCCGCGCCGATGCGTTCGTGATGGACGGCCAGATCCTGGCGGGCAACATCGCCACTTCCAAGAACCCGGCCGACTACCGCATCGTGGGCGAAGTGCTGAGCGTCGAGCCGATCGCCATCATGGTGCGCAAGGACGACACGCTCAAGAAGCTGGCCGACGACACGGTGAAGGACCTGATCAAGACCGGCGAACTGGCCAAGATCTACGACAAGTGGTTCATGCAGCCGATCCCGCCGAAGAACACGCGCGTGGGCTTGCCCCTCTCCGAAACCACCAAGGCGGCCTGGGCCAATCCCAACGACAAGCCGGCCGAAGACTACGCCAAGAAGTAGGCGCCCGGCGCCCTGATGAAAGCCCGCTCGCTTCCACGCGGCGGGCTTTTTTTTGGCGCGAACCGCTCTCGGCACAGTTGATAACGCTTGAAAAACCGGCCCCGTTCCAGCACCATGTCATGCGGCCTGCCGTGGTGCAGAAACTGATAAGACTCTAAAGGAGCATCTTCTATGAACTGGCAATGGCAAGTCTTTCTGCAGGACCCCGGCGGAAAGTACCCCACCTACTGGGAATGGCTGCTCTCCGCATGGGGCTGGACCATCTCGGTGGCGTTGCTCTCCCTGCTGGTCGCGCTGACGATCGGCTCGATCATCGGCATCATCCGCACCCTGCCGAACAGTCCGCAGCTGATCCGGTTCGGCAACGCCTGGGTCGAGCTGTTCCGTAATATCCCGCTGCTGGTGCAGATCTTCCTGTGGTACCACGTCTTCCCGGCGCTGTTCCTGGCATTGCGCCAGGTGCCGGACTTCATGCTGGTGGTGTTCGCGCTCGGCTTCTTCACCTCGGCGCGCATCGCCGAACAGGTCCGCGCCGGCGTGCAGGCCCTGCCCAAGGGCCAGCGCTACGCCGGCATGGCGATGGGTTTCACCACGCCGCAGTATTACCGCTTCGTCCTGCTGCCGATGGCGTACCGCATCATCATTCCGCCACTGACCAGCGAGTCGATGAACATCTTCAAGAATTCATCGGTGGCCTTCGCCGTGTCGATCTCCGAGCTGACGATGTTCGCCATGCAGGCGCAGGAGGAAACCTCGCGCGGCATCGAGATCTACATGGCCGTCACGGGCCTTTATATCGTTTCGGCCTTTGCCATCAACCGCCTCATGGCGGTGATTGAAAAGAGGACCCGGGTGCCCGGTTTCATCGTGTCCGCCGACGCCGGCGCGGGAGGGCACTGATCATGGATATCGATTTTTCGTTCTACAACTGGGAACTCATCCGCGCCTTCCTGTTGAAGGGCCTGTATTTCAGCGTCGTGCTGACCATCGTCGCGACGGTGGGCGGCGTGATCTTCGGCACCGTGCTCGCGCTGATGCGGCTGTCGGGAATCAAGTTGCTGGTGATGCCCGCCACGGTCTACGTCAACGGCATGCGCAGCATTCCGCTGGTGATGGTGATCCTGTGGTTCTACCTGCTGGTGCCGGCGGCGTTCTATGCGCTGTTCCCGTACCGGCTGGGCGAGAATTACCGCTCGGAGATCTCGGCGGTCATCACCTTCGTCGCGTTCGAAGCGGCCTACTTCAGCGAGATCATGCGCGCGGGCATCCAGTCGATTCCGCGCGGGCAGGTTCATGCCGGGCAAGCCGTGGGCATGACGTATGGCCAGAACATGAAGCTGATCGTGCTGCCCCAGGCGTTCCGCAACATGCTGCCGGTGCTGCTCACGCAGACCATCATCCTGTTCCAGGACACCTCGCTGGTCTATGCCATCGGCGCCTACGACTTGCTCAAGGGGTTCGACGCCGCGGGCAAGAATTTCGGCCGCCCGATCGAGTCGTACCTGCTGGCCGCTGCCGTCTACTTTGTCATCTGCTATACCTTGTCCTGGTTCGTCAAGCGCCTGCACAAGAAGATCGCCATCATCCGCTAGGAATGACCCACCCCCGAAGCGCCTTCGGCGCCTCCCCCTCAAGGGGGCGCCACCAGCGGCCCGGCAAAGCCGGTTCCGCGGTGGCCCCTTGACTAACTGGAGAACAACGATGAGTAATTCCATGATCGAAATCAAGAACGTCTCCAAGTGGTACGGGGCGGTGCAAGTACTGACCGACTGTTCCGTCGCGATCAGCAAAGGCGACGTCGTCGTGGTCTGCGGCCCATCGGGATCGGGCAAGTCGACGCTGATCAAGACGGTGAACGCGCTCGAGCCGTTCCAGAAGGGCGAGATCTTCGTGGAAGGCGTTCCGCTGCACGATCCCAAGACTGATCTGCCCAAACTGCGCAGCCGCGTCGGCATGGTGTTCCAGAGTTTCGAGCTGTTTCCCCATCTCTCGGTGACCGAGAACCTCACCATCGCCCAGATCAAGGTGCTCAACCGCAGCCCCGACGAGGCGCTGGCGCGGGGGCTGAAGATGCTCGACCGTGTGGGCCTGATGGCGCACAAGGACAAGTTCCCCGGCCAGCTGTCGGGCGGCCAGCAGCAGCGCGTGGCGATTGCCCGGGCCCTGTCGATGGACCCGATCGTGATGCTGTTCGACGAACCGACCTCGGCGCTGGATCCCGAGATGGTCGGCGAGGTGCTGGACGTGATGGTGGCGCTGGCCAAGGAAGGCATGACCATGATGGTGGTCACCCATGAGATGGGCTTCGCCCGCAAGGTGGCCAGTCGAGTGATCTTCATCGACGTGGGCGGGCGCATCCTGGAGGATTGTTCGAAGGAAGAGTTCTTCGCGCATCCGGAGAACCGGCAGCCGCGCACGAAGGATTTCCTGAACAAGATTTTGGCGCACTGAACGGAGAGTGGTTGGCATCCCGGGCTCGACCCGGGATCCACGTTGGCGCGCCCAGGTGGATGCCGGATCAGGTCCGGCATGACAAACCTCTTTTGTGGCTCTGGGACAATACCTCCCATGACGCAGCAAATCACCATCACCCGGCCCGACGACTGGCACCTGCACGTGCGGGACGGCGAAGCGCTGAAGACGGTGGTGCCGCACACGGCCGCCCAGTTCGGCCGGGCCATCATCATGCCCAACCTCAAGCCGCCGGTGACCACCGCCGCGCAGGCGGTGGCTTACCGCGAGCGGATTCGGCAAGCGGTGCCGCCGGGCATGAACTTCCAGCCGTTGATGACGCTGTACCTCACGGACAATCTGCCGCCCGAGGAAATCAGGCGCGCGCGGGAAGCCGGCGTGGCCGCCGTCAAGCTCTACCCTGCGGGAGCCACGACCAACAGCGACGCCGGCGTCACCTCCCTGCGCAAGACCTACGCGACCCTGGAAGCCATGCAGCGCGAAGGCCTGCCGCTGCTGGTGCATGGCGAAGTGACCGATCCGGCGGTGGACGTCTTCGATCGCGAGGCGGTGTTCCTGGACACCCAGCTGATCCCGTTGCGCCGCGACTTCCCCGAATTGAAGATCGTGGTCGAACACATCACCACGCGCGATGCCGCGCAGTATGTGCGTGATGCGGACCGGTTCGTCGCCGCCACCATCACCGCGCATCACCTGCTGTACAACCGCAACGCGATCTTCACCGGCGGCATCCGGCCACACTACTACTGCTTGCCGGTGCTCAAGCGCGAGGCGCACCGGCTGGCGCTGGTGGAAGCGGCGACCGGCGGCAACCCGAAATTCTTCCTGGGCACGGACAGCGCGCCACATGCCGCGCACCTGAAAGAGCATGCCGCTGGTTGCGCCGGATGCTACACGGCGCACGCCGCGATGGAGTTGTATGCCGAGGCTTTCGACCACGCGAACGCGCTGGACCGGCTGGAAGGTTTTGCGAGCTTCCATGGCGCCGACTTCTACGGCCTGCCGCGCAACCGCGAGACGATCACCCTGCGCCGCGAAACATGGACCCCGCCCGACAGCTTCGCCTTCGGCGAGGCCCGGCTCAAGCCGCTGCGGGGCGGAGAGCCC
>DATMBW010000257.1:0-5532 GCA_035559095.1 Ramlibacter sp. | reverse complement strand
GGCGTGTCCTCAAGCGCACCGAGGAGCGCCCCACGGTGCTGATCGGCAAGGACACCCGCATCTCCGGCTACATGCTGGAAAGCGCGCTGGAGTCCGGTTTCAATTCCGCCGGCGTCGACGTGGTGCTGCTCGGGCCGCTGCCGACGCCCGGCGTCGCCTACCTGACACGGGCCCAGCGCGCGAGCCTCGGCGTGGTCATCAGCGCCAGCCACAACCCGTACCCGGACAACGGCATCAAGTTCTTCAGCAGCCAGGGCACCAAGTTGCCCGACGAGTGGGAACAAGCCGTCGAGGCCGCGCTGCTGGAGCCGCCCGCATGGGCCGACTCCGCCACCCTGGGCAAGGCGCGCCGGCTGGACGACGCGCCGGGCCGCTACATCGAGTTCTGCAAAAGCACGTTCGCCAGCGACCTCACGCTCAGGGGGATGACCATCCTGGTGGACGCGGCCCACGGCGCCGCGTACCACATCGCGCCCAAAGTCTTCCACGAACTCGGCGCCGAGGTGACCTGCATCGGATGCTCGCCGGACGGCCTGAACATCAATGACGATGTCGGCGCCACGCATCCCGACGGGCTGGTGCGCGCCGTCAAGGCCAGCCGTGCCGACATCGGAATTGCCCTCGACGGGGACGCCGACCGGCTGCAGCTGGTGGACGCCGGCGGGCGCTTGTACAACGGCGACGAATTGCTTTACCTCATGGCGGCCGACCGCCTGGACCGCGGCCAGCCGGTTCCCGGCGTGGTGGGAACGCTAATGACCAACATGGCCGTGGAGGTGGCGTTGAAGGCGCGCGGCGTGCAGTTCGTGCGGACCCAGGTTGGAGACCGCTACGTGCTGGAGGAGCTCGAGAAGCGCGGCTGGCTGCTTGGCGGCGAGGGGTCGGGCCACCTCCTGGTGCTGGACAAGCACACGACGGGCGACGGCTTGATCAGCGCCTTGCAGGTACTCAAGGCCAGCGTGCGCAACGGCCGCAGCCTGGCGCAGTTGCTCGAAGGCGTCAGCCTGTTTCCGCAGACTTTGATCAATGTCCGTCTGCAGGGCGGGCAGGACTGGAAGAACAACCGGACGCTGGCGCGGGAGACGCAGCGCGCCGAAGCCGAACTCGGCGCAAATGGCCGGGTCCTGATCCGCGCGAGCGGCACCGAGCCGGTGCTGCGGGTGATGGTGGAAGCGCGCGACGAAACACAGGCCAGAACCACCGCCGAGCGCCTCGCGGACGCGGCCAGAGCCGGGTAAGCCCGGCTGCTCGTCGCATCCAAGCCACAACTGATCCCGCCAGACTGGGCGGATCAGCTTGCAGGGCCTACATTGGCCTTATGTGCTCAGCTTTCACGTCGGTCGGGTGGGTGCCGCTGGCGGCGGCAGCGCTGGCCTGGCCGCTCGACGGACATTCGCAGTCCTTCTCGGCCAACTATGGGTTGCGTCCGGTTGCGGGCATGGCCGGGCTGGAAGCTCGGGACCGCAGCGCGCAATTCCATCTCGGGCCGGTGCGTGTCATGCCTGCGCTGCAGGCGGGCACGCATTTCTCGGCTGTCGGGCTGTCGTTCCAGGCGGGACGCAACTGGTTCGGCCAGGTCGGGGTGGAGCGCAGCCTGCAATCCGACCTGTCGCAGCCAACTACCGGGCCCACCGAAGTTCTGAGCGTTGCCGGAGGCTACCGCTGGAGCGATGGGCAATCGCTTTCACTGCAGCTCTCCCGGGGGCGCGGCGGCGGCCGCCTGGGCCTGGCCGCCAGCTACGACTGGCCGCGCTACTTCGTCCGCATGTCCTACGACAGCGGGTTGGACCCGTGGCCGCAGGACAACCTGCGCTTCTCGGCCGGGATGCGGTTCTAACGGGATCCTAAACGCCGCGCTCGTACCAGTCCCTGCTGGAATTGACCACCCGCACCACCAGCAACATCACAGGCACCTCGACCAGCACGCCGACCACCGTGGCCAGGGCCGCGCCGGACTCGAAGCCGAACAGGCTGATGGCGGCGGCCACCGCGAGCTCGAAAAAATTGCTGGCGCCAATCAGCGCGGATGGACAGGCGACGCTGTGCGATTCGCCGAGGCGGCGATTCAGCCAGTAAGCCAAAGCGGAATTGAAGAACACCTGGATCAGGATCGGCACGGCGAGCATGGCGATCACCAGCGGCTGCGTGAGGATCGCCTCGCCCTGGAATGCGAACAGCAGCACCAATGTCGCCAGCAGCGCGGTGATGGACCAGGGAGCGATCCGTGCCAGGGCGGCATCCAGGGCACCCTGGCCACGCGCCAGCAAAGCCCTGCGCCAGAGTTGCGCGAGTACCACCGGAATAACGATGTACAGCACCACCGACGTGATCAGCGTGTCCCAAGGCACGGCGATGGCCGAAAGGCCCAGCAGCAGCGCGACCAGCGGCGCGAAAGCGAATACCATGATGGTGTCGTTCAGCGCCACTTGCGATAGCGTGAACAACGGGTGCCCATTAGTGAGGCGGCTCCAGACGAAAACCATCGCCGTGCACGGCGCGGCGGCCAGCAGGATCAGGCCGGCAACGTAGCTGTCGAGTTGCTCCGCGGGCAGGTACGGCGCGAATACCTGCCGGATGAAGATCCACCCCAGCAGCGCCATCGAGAACGGCTTGACGGCCCAATTAACGAACAGCGTGACGCCGATGCCGCGCCAGTGGGCCGCGACCTGGTGCACGGCGCCGAAATCGACCTTCAGCAGCATCGGGATGATCATGATCCAGATCAGCAAGCCGACCGGAAGATTGACCCTTGCGATCTCCATCGCGCCGATGGCGCGGATGGGCCCCGGCAGCCATTGGCCCAGCACGATGCCGGCGACAATGCAAAGAAAAACCCAGAGCGTCAGGTAGCGCTCGAAAGCGTTCATGCCGGCCGCAGCCGCCGGCTTGTGGGTCAATGCGGAGGTCGTCATCTGTCGCTTCTAGGTGTTGCCGATATTGGCCAAGGCAGCCTGCAACGACTGGCGATCCATTTGCTCGAGCGGCAAGGCGAGTAACTGCAGCATGCGGTAGGCGATGGCCTGTCGCGTCAGCTCGAACGCGCGGCGCTTCGCGGCGTCGTCGCCCACCGTATGGCCGGGATCGGGATAGCTCCAGTGCACTTTGACCGGCTGGCCGCCCTTGCCGCCGAAGAACGCCGGGCAGGCTTCGGCGGCGGCGCTGTCGCACACGGTGATCACGATAGAAAGCTGCGGCGATTGTTCGGCGCTGAATTCGTCCCAACTCTTGCTGCGCAGACCACGCGTGTCGACTCCGGCGTTCTTCAGCACTTCGAGGGCGATGGGATTGACGCCGCCGCTGGGCGAGCTGCCCGCGCTGTGGGCGCGCACGTCCTTGCCCAGCCTTGTGGCCAGGTGATTGAGCATGGCCTCGCCAAGCACGCTGCGCGCCGAGTTATGCGTACACAGAATGAGGACGTGGACAGTCATTGATGCGGGAAGATGGCCGTGAAAGCGAGCGGACTAAAGAACCACCACCGGCGAGAAGCCGCCGCCCGCGGTGCGGAAATTGGTGGTCTGGCCCGAATAGGTGCGTGCCGCCAGCAGCTGGATGCGGCCGGCGTAGGCATAGGCTCGCACATCCAGCTTGAGCCGGGTGGGCTCGCCACCGACATTGACCAGGCGTTCGCTCGGCGGCACCAGGGCCTGGGCGACGAAATTGCCGGCGACGATCTCGCCCCAGACGCGCCGCGTGAGCTTGTCGCCGCGATAGGCGGCCTTGGAGCCGTAGCCACGTGCGGGCTTGAAGAACAGATGACGCCGCTGTGACCACAGACTCGCCGCGTTATCGGCGGTCACCAGCCGCGTCTGTGGAACCACAGCGCGCAACAGGGCTCGGTCGCAGTCCGGCGCACCCCACGCGGCCAGCAGGGCATCGTCGCTCAAAGTCACCAGGTTGCGCTTGTCGGCATGCAGCGCGTGCACGCGCGGGTTGGGCGTGACGACCGCGGCGCCGCTCGAATAGGCGAGGCGCAAGGCGGCATGGCCGGGGTGGGAGAGGTCGAAGTCGGTGAGGCGGTTGTAAACCAGGTCGACGGGCAGTCCGGCAGGCAGGTCCGGATGCCGGAGCGCACCCTCCCGCCACAGCAGTTGCCGGGGGTCGGCGATGACAGTGTGGATGCCGTGGGCCTCGAACAGCGCGCGCGCCAGTTCGAACTCCGGCGCGAGGTACTGGCCGGCCGGCTCGTCATCCACGATCACGATGGTGCGCAGCGGGGCATCGCCGCGCTCGGCTTGCCACTCGGCCCGGAACATCGCGACGAAGACTTGATCGAGCTGGTCGAGCGCGGCCGGCGCATTGAACACGCGCTGCATGGGCGCGCAGCAGGAACGATGGGCGCGCGCAGCCGCGGCATGCAGAAGCCCACCCCCGGCGTTGGTATTGATTTCGATGAGGCGGGGACCTTCCGCGCTCATGTGAAAGTCGTACCCCATGAATACCCCCTGCGAGCCGAAGCGCACCGATTCGGTGTCCGGCACTCTTTGCAGGGCGGACTCCACATAACCAGGCAGCGTGCTGACCCGATGAAGGACCTCGACAGTGCGGGCTAGCGTTTCGAAATCGCGCGCCGAGATGAATACGGGTGTTGCCGAGAATAGATGGGGCTGATCGACCGCCAGTTTGCGCGCCAGGCCCTGCAAGCCCGGGAGCGCGTCGAGTTCCTCGTAGAGGAGCTCCGGCTGCAAGGTGCGGCACAGGCAGCTCAGGTTCAGTGCTTCGGCCATGTTCATGCGAAGGCCCTCGCTCAGCAGTCCGAGCACGCGGTCAGGCTGTCCAGCTCGCAAGCCGCGCCTTGACAACAATGCGCGGTGAGATAGGCCAGCAGGCAGTTCATCTGCTCGAAGCTGGCCCGGTAGATCAGGTTGCGCCCGCGCGGCTCGGTCTTGGCCAGACCGGCGTGCGTCAGCTCCTTCAGGTGGAACGAAAGGGCACTGGGGGCGATGCCCAGCTGCTCGGCCATGATTCCCGGCGTCATGCCCTGCGGCCCGGCCGCCACCAGGGCGCGAAAAGCGCGCAAGCGCTGCGCCTGGGCCAGGGCTGCCAGAGCCTTGACTGCCGCAGCCTCATCGATGAGCTGAATCGTTTTCATGTTTCAATGATAGTTGAATTATAGAATCGATTCAAGCGTCGGCGGTTTCTCGCCACTTTGCGCAGCCTGCCTGCATGCGCGGCCCACGCACACAGCTGTGGGAGGCAGAAGTACCATGAGCAGCGCATCCGTTGCGGGGATTCATTTCGCTTCGACAAGGAGCAGTCATGAAAATCATCGTCTTCGGGCCGACCGGTGGTACCGGGCGGCAGCTGGTGGCCCAGGCACTCGCGGCCGGCCACGAGGTGACGGCCTTCACCCGCAATCCTGCTTCCATCGAGTCGCGCCCAAGGCTTTCCGTCGTGGCCGGCGACACGCGGGACCAAGGCGCCGTGGAGCGCGCCATCGCCGGACACGACGCCGTGCTGTGCGCCTTGGGCGGGCGCCCATGGCGACGTCGCGCGCGGGTATGTTCCAGCGCGATGCGGCACATCGCGCCGGCG
>DATMBW010000256.1:0-3022 GCA_035559095.1 Ramlibacter sp. | reverse complement strand
GCGTTGTCGGGCAGCACGTCCAGGTGAAGCTGGCAATTCCTCCCTCGGGAATGGACGGCAATTTGCCGATTCTTGTTCGTCCCGTGCGAAACCGCGCCAGTATTGCGCCCGTACGGCTTGCCCGCCATCCTCCCGGCGAGCGGTGCGCATGGTGCAAAAGAACTACGCGGCCTTTCGCGCGTCCTCCATTGGAACTAGGAGTCTTTGCGTCTCGCCCCAGATGCCGTTGGCCGGGACGCGCTTTTACGCTTGGTTGCAAGGTTGCGCCGGGTGGCCGGCCGCAGGCGCTGCCCCGAGAAGGAGACCGGCTGCCGCACGGTATCATCCGTGCCACTGTGACCGGAGCCGCCGGCACTCCTTCGGAAAAAGCATCATCGGACAGGTCCGTGCGTCTCAATTCCATCAAGTTATCCGGGTTCAAGTCTTTTGCCGAGCCCACCAACTTCATGTTGCCCGGCCAGCTGGTCGGGGTGGTGGGCCCCAACGGGTGCGGCAAGTCCAACATCATGGACGCCGTGCGCTGGGTGCTGGGCGAATCGCGGGCCAGCGAACTGCGCGGCGAGTCGATGCAGGACGTGATCTTCAACGGCACCAACACCCGCAAACCCGCTTCCCGCTCGTCGGTCGAGCTGGTGTTCGACAACGCGGACCATCGCGCCGGCGGGCAGTGGAGCCAATTCACCGAAATCGCCGTCAAGCGCGTGCTCACGCGCGATGGCACCTCCAGCTACTACATCAACAACCAGCCGGTGCGCCGGCGCGACGTGCAGGACGTGTTTCTGGGCACGGGCCTGGGCCCGCGTGCCTACGCCATCATCGGGCAGGGCACGATCAGCCGCATCATCGAGTCCAAGCCCGAGGAGCTGCGCCTGTTCCTGGAGGAAGCCGCGGGTGTGTCCAAGTACAAGGAGCGCCGCCGCGAAACCGAGAACCGGCTGTCCGACACGCGCGAGAACCTGACCCGCGTCGAGGACATCCTGCGCGAATTGAATGCCAACCTGGACAAGCTCGAAAAGCAGGCCGAAGTGGCGCAGCAGTACAACGCGCTGCAATCCGAAGCCACCCTCAAGCAACATCAGCAGTGGTTCCTCAAGCGCGCCGAGAGCGAAGCCGACCAGGCAAAGGTCAAGGCCGACGCTGAAAAGTCGGTCAATGATCTGGAGTCGCGGCTGGCCGACCTGCGGCACGTCGAAAGCGACCTGGAAACCATCCGCCAGGCCCACTACGCCGCAGGCGACCAGGTCAACCAGGCCCAGGGGCAGCTGTACGAAGCGAGTGCCGAAGTCGGGCGGCTGGAGGCCGAGATCCGCTTCGTGGTCGAGGGCCGGCAGCGCGTCGAGCAACGCCTGGCCCAGCTGAAAGAGCAGACCGCGCAATGGGCGGCGCGCAAGGACGACGCGCTGGCCGAGACGCGATCGCTGGCGTCGCAGGCCGCCCAGGCCGAGGAACAGGCGATGCTGCTGGCCGCCCAGGTCGAGGAGCAGGCCCGGCAGCTGCCCGACCTGGAAGAAGCCCTGCGCCAGGCCCAGGCGCGGTCCACCGAGCAGCAGCGCAGCGTGGCGCAGGTGCAGCAGCAGATCCAGGTACTGGCGGCGGACCAGCGCAACATCGAGGAGCAGGCCCGCCAGCTCACCCAGCGCCGCGAGCGGCTGGCGGCGGACCGCAATGCCCTGGCCGCGCCCGATGAAGCCCGGCTGGCGAACCTGCGGACCCAGTTGGCGTCCGCCGAAGAAGCCGCTGAAACGTCGGACGCCCGGCTGCACGAGCTGCAGGAACAGGTGCCGCAACTGGACGACGACCGCCGCTCGCGGCAGCAAGCCGTCAACAGCGAGGGCCACAAGCAAGCCGACTTGTCCGCGCGCATGGAAGCGCTCAAGGCGCTCCAGGAAAAAGTGAAGACCGACGGCAAGCTGCGCCCCTGGCTGGCCAGGCATGGGCTGGACACCCTGCAGGGCCTGTGGAGCCGCATCCACATCGAACTGGGTTGGGAGAGCGCGCTGGAAGCGGCGCTGCGCGAGCGGATGAACTCGCTCGAGATTTCGCGCCTGGACATGGTGCGCGCCTTCGCCGCCGACCCACCGCCGGCCAAGCTGGCGTTTTACAGCCCGCCGCCGGCGGCCGCGCCCGAGGGCGAGTCACAGTTGCCGCGCCTGGCCGATCTGCTGCGGCTGAACGACGCGGGCCAGCGGGCCTTGCTGGCCGATTGGCTGCACGGCTGCTACACGGCGCGCAGCTTCGAGGACGCGCTGGCCAGCCGCGACAGGCTGCGCTGCGGCGAAGTGATCTACGTTCAGAGCGGGCATGCCGTCACCGCGCAAAGCGTGAGTTTTTACGCGCAGGACTCCGAGCAGGCCGGCTTGCTGGCGCGCCAGCAGGAAATCGAGAATCTCGAAAAGCAGTTGCGCGCGCAGTTCCTCATCGCCGAGGAGGCGCGGTCGGCCCTGGTCCGGGCCGAAGCCGCTTACACCGATGCCTCCCAGCGCCTGGGGTCGGCCCGGCGCGAAGCCGCGGAAACGCGTGGCCGCGCGCACGAGCTGCAGGTCGAAACCCTGCGCCTGGCCCAATTGGCCGAACAGACCCGCGCGCGCAGCGAACAGATCGCCGGCGACCTGGCCGAGGTGGACGCTTTGCTCGAGGAGTTGCAGGAGCGCCGCGTCACCGCGGAAGGCCGTTTCGAAGAGCTGGACATGCAACTGGCGGACAGCCAGGAGCGCCACGCGCAGTTGGGCGACCGGGTGATCGAGGCCGAACGCAAACTGGCCGACTGCCGCGAGCAGCAGCGCAACCTGGAGCGCCAGGCCCAGGAAGCGCAGTTTTCCCAGCGCTCGGTTGAAGCACGCAAGGCCGAGCTGCAGCGGGCGATCGAGACCGCGGCCGAACAGGCGCTGAATATCTCCGCCGAAGAGGAACGGGCCAGGGAAGAACTGTCGCGCCTGACCGACGCGGCGGCACAGGCCGGGCTGCAAAGCGCCCTGGCCCTCAAACTGGAGCGCGAACAGGCGCTGGGCGCCCGGCGCAGCGA
>DATMBW010000255.1:0-4938 GCA_035559095.1 Ramlibacter sp. | reverse complement strand
GGCATGAACGACTTCTCGACGGCTTGCGCGGCCGGGTCGTGCGATTGCTGAGATACTGACATGGAACAGACAACCCCCATCACCCTCCTGATCTGCGCCCTCGGTGGCGAAGGCGGCGGCGTGCTGACCGAATGGCTGGTGGACACCGCCCGCCATGCCGGTTACGCCTGTCAGAGCACATCGATCCCCGGTGTCGCGCAACGCACGGGCGCGACCACGTACTACATCGAGGTGTTCCCGGTCCCGCTGGCGCAACTGGAAGGCAGGCGCCCAGTGTTCAGCCTCAACCCGGTGCCGGGCGCGCTCGACGCCATCGTGTCGTCGGAGCTGCTCGAAACCACGCGCCAGATCGGCGCCGGAATGAGCTCGCCCGACCGTACCGTCGTGATCACTTCCTCCGGCCGGACCTTCACCACCCAGGAGCGCATGCAATTGGCGGACGGACGCAGCGACAGCGCCGAGCTGCTTGGGGTCGTGCAGGCCTTCAGCCGTGAGCACTGCAGCTTCGACATGGCCGCGCTGGCGCAGGAGGCCGGCACCGTGGTCAGCGCCGTCATGCTGGGCGCCATCGCGGGCAGCGGGCTATTCCCGTTCGAACGCGCCGATTACGAAAGCGTGGTGCGTGCCGGCGGCGGCAAGTCGGCCGACGCGAGTTTGCGTGGCTTCGCACGAGGGTTCGAGATCGTGCGGGAACAAGATGCCTGTCATCCCGGATCCACCGTCGCGCACAACGGCTGTCATCCCGGACTCGATCCGGGATCCATGGTCGAACCTCCAGATGGATTGCGGGTCAAGCCCGCAATGACAGGGTTTCCCGCAGAAGTCCACGACATCCTGGCCCTGGGCCATGCCCGCATGCTGGAGTACCAGGGCGCAGCGTACGCGCAGCTGTACCTGCAGCGGCTGCGCGCCGTGCTGGCCGCCGAGCGCGCGGCCGACCCCTTGGAGACCCAGGGCTTCGCCACCACGCGTGAAATGGCCCGGTGGCTGGCCCTGTGGATGGCCTTCGACGACATCGTGCGGGTCGCGGACCTGAAGAGTCGCGCCGGCCGTTGGCAACGGGTGAAGGGCGAAGTGAAGGCCGGCGATGACGACCTGCTGCGCGTCTATGACTATTTCAAGCCGGGCGCGCCTGAAATCGCGGCCCTGCTGCCGGCCGCGCTGGCCGAGCGCCTGCTGCGCTGGGATCGCCGGCGCGTCCTTCGCGGCAAGGCGCCGTGGGCGCTGCCGGTCAAGGTCGCGGCGCACTCGGTTGCCGGCATGCTGGCGCTGCGCACCCTCGCGGCCCTGAAGTGGCTGCGCGTTCGCGGCAGCCGCTATGCGAACGAACAGGCGATGCTGGGCAAGTGGCTGGACGGCGTGATCGAAGGCAGCCGCCGCGACTGGCGGCTGGGTCATGAGATCGCGCTGTGCGGACGCCTGATCAAGGGTTATGGCGCGACCAACGAGCGCGGCAAGGAAAACCTGCTGCACGTGCTGGATCACCTGGCCAAGGCGAGCTCCGCGCCTGCCGCCGCGCAGGCCATCGCCGCGGCGCGCAACGCCGCGCTGGCCGATGAAGCCGGCCAGGCGCTGGACGCGGTGCTGGTTCAGCATGGTGCGCCGGCGCGCCCGGTAAAAGCCCAGCCGATCCGGTGGATGCGCAAGCCCAAGCCCCAGGGTTCGTGAACATCTGCGATGATGTTTTCAAAGGAGAAAACCAATGAAACCATCCGCTCGCCTCAATCGCCGCCAGGCATTGGCATGTGCCGCGCTCACGCTGGGCCTGTCGGGGCCGGCGGCCTTCGCCCAGGGGACGGCGCCTGCCGCGGCCTGGCCAGCCAAACCCGTCAAGGTGATCGTCAACTTCCCTCCGGGCGGCGCGGCCGACCAATTGGCGCGAGCGATCGGTGTGCCGTTGCAGGAAGCGCTGGGCCAGCCGGTGGTCATCGAGAACAGGGCCGGCGCCAACGGCAACATCGGCGGCGACGCGGTGGCCAAGTCGCCGCCCGACGGCTACACGCTGCTCATGAGCTCGGGCGGCATGGTCTCGGTCAATCCGCACATCTACCCGCGCATGGCGTTCGACCCCGCCAAGGATCTGGTGCCGGTGGCCGCGGCCGCGCGGGTGCTGGTGTACCTGGTGACCAAGCCGTCGATTCCGGCCAATAACATCCAGGACTTCATCGCCTACGTCAAGGCCAACCCCGGCAAGCTGTCGTACGGCTCACCGGGCAGTGGCAGTTCGCCGCACCTGGCCGGCGAAATGTTCAAGAGCCAGGCCGGCCTGTACGCGCTGCACGTGCCCTACCGTGGCGCGGCGCCGGCGCTGCAGGACCTGTTGGCCGGCCAGCTCGACTTCTACTTCGATCCCGGCATCGGCCTGCAGCAGGTCAAGGCCGGCAAGCTCAGGTTGCTCGCCGTGGGCAGCCCCAAGCGCTCACCGATGTTCCCGGACGTGCCCACCCTCGACGAAGCGGGCCTCAAGGGCTTCGATGCCGACACCGTGTTCGGCTTTTACGCCCCCGCGGGCACACCGCCCGAGGTGATCGCCCGGCTGAACCGGGAGGTCAACCGCATCCTCGGTACCCAGGCCGTGAAGGACCGCATCCTGGCCATGGGGGGCGAGGCCCTGCCCCTGAGCCCGGCCGAGTTCGGCGCCAAGGCGATGCAGGACTCCAGGCGTTTCAGTGCGATCATCAAGGAGCGCAAGATACTGGCGGATTGATCAGGAGGCCACGGATGCGGGAAATGCTTTATACCCAACGCGTCGCCTTCGGCGACTGCGACCCGGCGCGCATCGTCTGGTTTCCCAATTTCTTCCGCTGGATCGACTCGGCCTCGCGGCATTTCTTCGTCGAATGCGGCGTGCCGCCCTGGCACGAAACGGAAAAGGCGCTGGGCATCATCGGCACGCCGCTGGTGGACACGCATGCCAGGTTCATCAAGTCCGCCAGCTACGGCGACGAGTTGCTGATCTACACGTCGATTCCGGAGTGGCGCAACAAGAGTTTCGTGCAGCGCCACCGGATCTGGCGCGACAACGGCCCGGGCGGCGGCGCAGCGGACCTGATCATGGAGTGCGACGAAGTTCGCGTTTTCGCGGCGCGCCGCGAAGGCGAAACCACCGGCATCCGGGCGCTCCCCATTCCGCAGGCCATCCGGCAGCTCTGCGAGTAGCCCGGCCTGGCGCTACGTCGCGGCCGCCGGCCTGATGTTCTGGTTCACCCGGAACAGGTTGCCCGGGTCGTACTTCTGCTTGATGGCGGCGAGCTTCGGGTAGTGCTCGCGGTAGGTGGCCTGCACGCGCTCCTGGCCCTCGTCCATCATGAAGTTCACGTAAGCCCCGCCCGCCGAATAGGGATGCAGCGCGTCCCAATAGTTCTTGCACCAGGAGGCGATGCGGTCGCGATTGGCCGCATCCGGATCGACCCCGACAATGACGCAAGCCCACTTCGCGTCGCGATAGCTGAAGGGCGTATCCTTGCGCCCCACCCGGTGCACGGCGCCGTCGATCGGGTACAGGTGCATGCTCGATTGCATCGTGGGCATCTGCGACCCGTGTTCGACATGCCGCGCGATGGCTTCGTCCGACAGTTCGTTCACGAAATCGGCCCGCCAGTACCACTGGTGCCCGGGCGGATACAGCGCGTCGAAAGCGCTCTGGAGCACGGGATAGGGCATCGGGCCCACACCATAGAGCGCCGGTTTCAAGGCGCGCACGGGCTCGAGCACCTTGTCGGCCTGGGCCGGATCGCCCGTGAAGCACCACACCACGCCACACATCTTCTGCAGGTGCAGGTTCTCGGGAAACGGAGGTCCTGGCGGTACGGTCAGGAACGCGAAGAAGCCGTTGAGTTCCACCGGCGCGTTGACGATGAATTCCCGGTACCACTTCATCACCTCCGCCGCGCGCTCGAGCGGCCACAGGGTCGGGCCCGCGACCACGGTGCTCAGGGGATGGAGCCTGAACTCGAACGACGTCACGACACCGAAATTGCCGCCGCCGCCGCGCACCGCCCAGAACAGGTCCTCGTTCTCGTGGGCGCTCGCGGTGACGAAGCGGCCGTCGGCCAGCACGAGGTCGACCGCCAGCAGGCTGTCGATGGTCAGCCCGAAGCGCCGCGACAAGTGCCCGATGCCGCCGCCCAAGGTCAGCCCGCCCACCCCCGTGGTGGAGATGATGCCGGCGGGCGTCGCCATCCCGAACGCGTGCGTCGCGTGGTCCACGTCGCCCCACCGGCATCCGCCCTCGGCGCGCACGGTGTGCGCCTTGGGATCGACGCGGATGCCGCGCAGCGCGGACAGGTCGATCACCAGGCCGTCGTCGCACACGCCCAAGCCGCCGCCATTGTGGCCGCCGCCGCGCACGGCCAGCAGTATCTTGTTGCCGCGGGCGAAATTCACGCAGGCAATGACGTCGGCGACGTCCGCGCAGCGCGCGATGAGCCGCGGCTTCCGGTCGATCATGGCGTTGTAGACCTTGCGCGCCTGGTCGTAGTCGGCATCGCCGGGCTGGACCAGCGTGCCGCGCAGTTGGGCCTGAAGGGCCTGCAGATTCGCTTCGATGGGCATGTCGACTCCTTGGTTGAGGCTGAACAAGAAAGAAGCGTCAGAGGCTCCCCACCTTGTTGAGCATGTGATCTGTTGGCCTGAATGTGGTGCGAGTCTAGGAAGGCCCGGCCGACGCGGCAATCCACAGGATTGATCATTTATTTCGAAACAGCCGAGCAGGACAGCATGGTCAAGATTGACTATTGGTGCATCATTGACCGCCCGCCACGCGGGCCGCCAAATCGCCGGACCGACTGCCACCCTTGCACGGGAGTAAAGCCATGCCGCTGTTCCTGATCGAACGACAATTCGCGGACGAGCTGCAGCTCGACGCGGGCGGCGTCGCCGCAATCAAGGCCATCAATGGCGACGCCGGCGTGAACTGGTTGTTCTCGTTTCTCTCGG
>DATMBW010000254.1:0-5280 GCA_035559095.1 Ramlibacter sp. | reverse complement strand
TCCAGCCCGGCGTGATAAGGCAGCGCGCCGATGCCGTGCCTGCTCAGGCTCTCGGCGACCTCCTCCACCTTCTTGCGGGTCTGGCAGTAGACGATGCCGGCTTCGCCTTCATGATGGCTCTGGATGACGCGCAGCAGTTGCGCCGTCGCATCCTTCTTTTCCACAATGGTGTAACGGATGTTGGGCCGGTCGAAGCTGCTGATGAACTGCCGGGCCTCGCCCAGCTGCAGCCGCTCGACGATGTCCTCGCGGGTGATCGCGTCGGCCGTGGCCGTGAGCGCGATGCGCGGCACGCGGGGATAGCGCTCGTGCAGCACCGTGAGCGCGCGGTATTCCGGCCGGAAGTCGTGGCCCCACTGGCTCACGCAATGGGCTTCGTCGATGGCGAACAGGCTCAGCTTGCCGCGCTCGTGCAGCGAATCGAGCTGGGCCAGGAAGCGCGGCGTGGTGACGCGCTCGGGGGCGGCGTACAGCAGTGTGATATCGCCGCGCAGCATGCGCTTTTCCACCGCGTTGGCCTCGCTGAGCGACAAGGTCGAGTTCAGGAACGTGGCTGCCACGCCGGCCTCGTGCAGGGCGCCGACCTGGTCGTGCATGAGCGCGATCAGCGGCGAGACGACGACGGCCACGCCCTGGCCGGCGCGCTGCCGCGCGATGGCCGGGATCTGATAGCACAGCGACTTGCCCCCGCCGGTGGGCATGAGCACCAGCGCATCACCGCCCGCGATGACATGGTCCACGATGGCCGCTTGCGGCCCGCGGAACTGCTCGTAGCCGAAAATTTCGTGAAGAATGGCGCCGGGAGCGCAGGCAGGTGACAGCAAGATGGCCGCTATTGTCCAGGGAAAAGAGGTTCTTCCTACAATGAGGCCATCATGAAACCCATCACCTACACCCGTGGCCAGGCGCTGCCCAGCCTGCTCGAGCAGCGCATCGCGATCCTCGACGGCGCCATGGGCACGATGATCCAGCGGTTCAAGCTGACCGAAGCGGACTACCGCGGGATCGGAAAGGCCGGCCCCGGCGGTGCCGGCGGGCGCTTCAAGGACCATCCCAAGGACCTGAAGAACAACAGCGAGGTGCTGAGCCTGACGCGGCCCGACGTGATTCGCGATATCCATGAAGGGTATCTGGCGGCCGGTGCCGACATCATCGAGACCAACACCTTCGGCGCCACGCGGATCGCGCAGGACGACTACGGGCTGGGCGATCTGGCGCGCGAGATGAACCTGGCATCGGCGAGGCTGGCGCGCGCGGCGGCCGACAAGTTTTCAACGCCCGGCCAGCCGCGCTTCGTCGCCGGCGCGCTGGGCCCCACGCCCAAGACGGCGAGCATCAGTCCGGACGTGAACGACCCGGCGGCGCGCAATGTCGATTTCGAGCAACTGCGCTTCGCGTACCACGAGCAGGTCGAAGCCCTGGTCGAAGGCGGGGCGGACGTGCTGCTGATCGAAACCATTTTCGACACACTCAACGCCAAGGCCGCCCTGTTCGCCATCGACGAGGTTTTCGAACAATCCGGCCAGCGGCTGCCGCTGATCATCAGCGGCACCGTGACCGACGCGTCCGGGCGCCTCCTGAGCGGACAGACCGTGACGGCCTTCTGGCACAGCGTGCGTCATGCGCGGCCGCTGGCCGTCGGGCTCAATTGCGCCCTGGGCGCGGCGTTGATGCGGCCCTATATCCAGGAGCTGGCGCGGGTGGCCGGCGACACGTTCATCAGCTGCTATCCGAACGCCGGCCTGCCCAATCCCATGAGCGAGACGGGCTTCGACGAGACGCCCGAAGTGACGTCGCGCCTGCTGCGGGACTTCGCGGCCGAAGGGCTGGTGAACATCGTGGGCGGCTGCTGCGGGACCACGCCCGAGCACATCGTCGCAATCCGCGATGCGATCGGGCCGCTGCCGGCCCGTTCGCTGCAACGGGGTTTTTTCTACAAGGAAGCGGCGTAGGCGGCGTGTGCCCGCCGCCGCCGGCCAAGGCCCTGTGCAGGCCAAACACCCGGCGCCTGGCCCATCACGCGACCGGCGGCCGCATTCTGCTCATGGGTGCGAGTGCCACGCCCGCCTGCGCCAGCAGATCGGCAAATGCGCCACCCGACAGGACCTTGTACTCATTGGCACGCGCCTGCCCGATCGGGTCCTGCACCGGCGTCTCGAGTGCCGCATGGCACATCAACAGATCGCCGTGTCGCGCCGCGCCTATCCAGCGCGCCAGCAAAGCGACATAGCGGTCGGCTCCGCCCTGAAAATCGTAGACGCCCAGCAGGTGCGTGTTCTGCGCGAACCCTTTGGCGCGCGCCAGCTGGCTGAACCGATCGCAGCCGAGTCGCTCGACCAGCCAGGGCTTGACGCCACCCGAGGCCGGAGCGGGCGGCCGCTTCGTGCGCCTGAGCCAGGGGCGCCGCCGCGGGTAGCGCTCGAGCAGCGCGTCAACCAGCGCGTCGCGAACGACGGGCAGCTGGTGGACGTGCTGGTGGCCGTCGATATGGGCGGGTGGCCTTGCCAGTGCCTGCTCGAACGCGTCGAGCTGAGCATGGATCTGGGCGCGCAGGGTGGCGCGGTCGATGAGGCGTGCGCCGGAAGCGGCCACCAGCATCGGCAGCGGCCAGCGCGGGCCGGGCGCGAGCGGATGCTCCGTCAGGTCGAGATGCAAGCCGACGTCGGTGTACTGTGGGTCCAATCCTGCCAGCGAAGGACTGCCGGTGCGCCACGACGCGGACCCGACCATGCAGCTGATCGCCGTGACTCGCCCCATTCCCACCAGGGCCAAGGCCGCATCGTTGACGCCCGGATGGAGGCCAAAGTCGTCGATGCACACGGCGATGCGCCTGTCGCGGACGGCGTCTCCCACCTCAGGCCCGCTCCATGAGAAACGCCGCAGTGCGCGTCACCTGCTTCATCGCGGTGGGCTGCGCGGCGGCGCTGACCCACCTAGGCGTGGTCGTGGCGCTGGTCAGCCGGCACGGCCAGCTGCCGTTGGTGGCGAACGTGCTGGGCTGGCTCGTCGCGTTCATCGTCTCGTTTGCCGGCCACTGGGTCCTCACGTTCCGTTCACAGCAGGCCCCTTTGTGGCGGGCGGTCCGCCGGTTTTTCGGCGTTTCCGCGGCGGGCTTTGCCACCAACGAAATCGCATACGCGCTGTTGCTGCAGTGGAGCAGTCTGCGGTACGACGTTATCCTGGCGCTGGTGCTGGTCGGCGTTGCGGTCATCACTTATCTGCTGAGTTCACGCTGGGCGTTTCTGGGCAGGCCGCAGCATTGAGAAATGCGGACGACTGGCCCGGCACGCGCCAAAGTACCGTGGTGCCACTGCGGGCGACTTCGGTCGCGTGAACAAGGGCGGGCTGCAGCGACGCCATGGTGTAGTTACCCAACACCCAGGTGACTTTCGCGTGGCAGATGGCATCCGTCAGCTCGGCGGGCGACAGCAGTACCCGCGGCGCGGAGCCGGCAGCGAACCGCTGCGCGTCCAGCAATGCCTTGCTCCAGCCGTCGCGCTGGACGATCCGCGGATCGTTCCAGTCCTCCACCACCCGCACCGGAGCGCGCAGGCGCGCGTAAAAAGGCACGTCGAAGTAGTAGTCGTCGAGGAACACCACCGGCTCACCGGGCGCCGCCAGCTTGGCCAGCGTCCGGCCCAGGCCGCGCAGGGACTTGCCCGGATAAGCGGCACCGGCTGCGGCTGCTGCCAGGCAGGCGGCAATGGCCAGAGCGGCGCTGAGCCGCCACAGCTTGCGGATGCGATGCGAAGTGCCGATACCCAGTGAGATGCCGTCGCCGATCAGGAACGCGAGCGGCACCGTCGCGGGCAGGATGTAGCCGATGAGTTTCGATTGCGGCAGGGAAAAAAAGAGCGTCACGACCGCCAGCCACAGCCACATCAGTTTCCGCACAGGCCCGTGCTCCGCATCGCTCCAATACGACGCCTTGGCAGTCGGCGGCAGCCACAGAATCCAAGGCAGTGTCAAAACCGCAAGCGCCGCGGGAAAAAACCAGAAGGGCTGCGCATTGTTGAACCCGCCCTGCGCAAACCGCTTGAAGTGTTGCACGACAAAAAAATAATCCGCGAATTCGGGAAAACGCCACTGCATGGCAACGAACCACGGCAAGGCGATGCCCAGAAAAAGCACGATGCCGGGCAGCCACACAAGCGCCAACAGCAGCCGCGGCCGCCGCAACGCCAGCAGCCATGCCAGGATCACGAGGCCGGGCAGCGCGGCGCCGATCAGGCCCTTGGCCAACAGCCCGAGCGCCGCGAAAACATAGGCCGCGGCCAATACGAATCGAGATGAGCGCCCCTGCTTGGCCTGCAGCACGACATGGGCCAGCGCCAGCACGGTGGCGGCGATGCAGCCGGCCACGAGCATGTCCAGATTGGCGAACTGTGCGCCGATGAAGAACAGCGGTTGAGTGACCAGTACCAGCAATGACATCCAGGCACTGGGCTGCCCGGCCCAGCGCAGGGCAAACCCGTACAGCGTGAATGCAGCCATCGCAGCGCCCAACAGCGGCGCCACGCGCGCCGCCCACTCGTGCATCCCGAACATGGAGAGCGATGCAGCGGTGATCCAGTAGAACAGCGGTGGCTTGTGGAAGAACGGCAAACCGTTCAGAGTCGGCACCAGCCAGTTGCCCGAGCTCAGCATCTCCAGCGCAACGCCGGCGTAACGCCCCTCGTCGGGCACGGTCAGCGGCCGGATCCATGCCGTCGCCGCAAGCCACACGGCGGCCATCAGCACGATGGCCCAGGGACCAAGCGGCTTGGGGAGCCCGCCATCGCCGGTCACGGATGCGGCACCATCAATCCATGGCCAAGTTCACGCTTGACGACATACAGCGGCCGGCCTTTCACTTCCTCGAAGATGCGCGCAACATACTCGCCGAGAATGCCCAGCGAAATCATCTGCACGCCAAGGAAGAACATCAGGGTGACCACGATGGTGGTCCAGCCCGACACCGCGTTGCCGTACAGGAAATAGGCCAAGGTCAGGTATGCGCCATAGAGAAAGCCGGCCACGGCCATCGCGATGCCCACCGCGCTGACCATCCGCAGCGGCCAGGTGGTGAACGATGTCAGGCCGTCGATCGTCATTTGGAACAGGCGGTTGATGCTGAAGGCGCTGTGGCCGTGGGCGCGGGGCTTCGGAACATAGGGCAGCGCGACGGCGTCGAAACCGATCCAGGCGTAAAGGCCCTTCATGAACCGATTGCGCTCGGGCAGGCCCAGCAGCGCTTGCACGGCCGCCCGGTCGAGCAGCCGGAAGTCCCCGGCATCGGCC
>DATMBW010000253.1:0-3165 GCA_035559095.1 Ramlibacter sp. | reverse complement strand
GCCGGCGGCTCCACCGCTGCGGTGGCCGTGCCGAAGTCCATGTCCAGCGCAGGCATGTGCTCGGCTGCGGAGGCGCGATCCATCTTCACCGTCGGGTGCGAGGCACTGTCAGGGGGTGGCGGGGCGGGCGTATCGTCACCGATCGAAAAATCCAGGTCGAGGTCCAGGTCGACCGGCTTTTCCGCGGAGGCGGCGACGGGAATCGTCTGCGTCGCCTGGGCACCAAGGCGGTCTTCCTGCGCGTCGCCAGCGGCCGGGGCGGCTCGGGCCTGAGTCGGCTGACCGCCCGGGCGATAAAGGGCATTGGAGGGGTCCAGTTCCTTGCCAAGTTCGCAGATATGCTCCCACTCGGAGCCTTCGCCGCGAGTGAGGTTGTGGGCCTCGCCGGCGATCTGTTCGAACGCCTTGACGTCGCGCCGTTTGGCATAGATCTCGAGCAGCTTGCTGTGGACGGCCACGCGCTGCGGCGTGGTGCGCATGGCTTCCTTCAGGATCTCCTCGGCCTGCAGGTCGCGTCCATACGCCAGATACACATCGGCTTCGGCGACCGGGTCGACATCGCCCGCGGCGTCGAGCTGGCTGGGCGAATACACCATGGACGAGCCGGTCGCACTGCCTTCGTTCGTGTCGATGCGCTGGCCTCCGCTGGCGCCGAAAAATGAATCGGGCTGGAGCCGGCTTTCCAGGAACGAGCTATCGACCTGGGTCGATTTCTTGCGCTGCTGCGCGCGGTAGAAGCCGAAGCCCAGCAATAGCGCCAGCACCGCACCCGCCGATACCGGCACGATCGGGTTTTCGAGCAGGTCGTCGACCAGACTCGGTTCGGGCGGGGGCGGTGCGGCGGGGCGCGGCTTGGAGGCGGACGCGACAGGCGCCTTCGCAACCACCGGGGCGCTTGCGGGGCCAGCCGCGACGCTGGCCGGGGCCTGCGCCGCGCTGGCCGTTGCGCTTGCATCAGGCGTTGTCGCAATCGGGGTGGTGGGGCTTGGCGCCGATGCCGCTGACGCTGCCGCAGCGGGGGCCGCGACGCTGGCGGGGGGGCTGATCGCAGCGGCGACCGGCGCCGAAGCGACGGACTTTGCAGTCGATGCCGACGCGCTGGGCGCGGCGGCGGCCGGCGGCGCCGAGGCTGCCGCCTTGGCCGTGGAAGCCGAAGCCATCGGCCCAGGGGCGGCGGCGACCGGCGCCGGAGCGGCAGCCTTGGCCGCAGAGGCCGAACCCGCGGGCGCAGCGGCGGTGGCAGGCGCCGACGCGGCTTTGGCCGCACCGGCGGCGGTTCCTACCGGCAGTGCCACGCCCGGTTTTGCGGCGCTCGCGGTCGCCTGGGGTGCGGGTGCCGTGACGCCCAGCTTGTTGAGTTCACTGATGTTCTTGCTGAGTTCAGCCACCCGGGTGGCGTCTTCCCGCGCGGCGCGTTCACGCGCGATCTTGTCGGCGGAGCCTTTGCCCTGGACCGCGCCCTTGGACAAGGTCAGCCGGTCCGGCGTTGCGGCGGCCGGCTTCTTTTCCTCGACCTGCGCCTGCACCCGTCCCGAGGCCTGGCGCTCGCCGCCGTCGATGCGCGTGGCCGGCAGGCCTTCGGCCAAGCGGCGGCGGAAGTCGTTGAAGTCGCGGCTCTGCGCGATGATGTTCTGCCTGGCTTCGCCGGAGGGGATCAGCTCGGCTTCCTGGGCCGAGGGGATCTCGAGCACGGCGCCCGCCCTCAGGCGATTGACGTTGCCGTTGACGAAGGCCTGTGGGTTGGCTTGCAGCAGCGCGACCAGCATCTGGTCAAGCGAAATGCTTGTTGGCTTGTTGGCTGCCGCGATCCGGCCCGCCGTGTCGCCGTTTTGCACGGTGACCTTCTTGCCATCGCCTGTTGGCTTGCCGGCGGTTTCCGGCAGGCGCTGCGCGGGTCGCGTCGGCGCAGCGGCCGACCCCGGCGCCGCACGGCCGGCCTGGGGCGCGGGCGCGGCCTGCGCCCGTCCCGCGGACGCGCCCGGTGGCACGACAGCCGCTACCGGAGGGGCGCTCTGCCGCAGGTTCGGTGGATCGAACAGCAGCGTGTAGTCGCGCACGATGCGCCCCGAAGACCAGTTGGCTTCGAGGATCAGGTCGATGAAGGGATCGTTGACCGGGCGCGAGCTGGTCAGATGCAGGAAGTGGCGGCCGTCGGGCCGCCGCTGCAGCGTGATCTGCATATTCGCGATCGCCGGGTTGTAGTCGAAGCCGGCGGCGCGAAACGCATCCGGCGAGGCAACGGTGGCGCGCAGGCTGGAGAGTTCTTCAGCGTTAATTTCCGGGATTTCGATGTCGGCGCGCAAAGGCTCCCCAAGGCCCGACTGGACCGTGACGCGACCCAAGGCAAGGGCGCTGGCATCCGATGCCGAAATGCCTAGCAGCACGGCCGTCGCGATTGCCAGGGCGGTTGCGCGCCAATGCGGCTTTTCCATCGATTTGTGCGTCCCCAGTGCTCGGTCTGCAGGCAACTTTTTTCTCATCATGCGAACAAATGCCTCGACGCTGAATTTGCTAAAAGGACCATAACATCAATGTCTTAGACTGACAAGCTGAGACAGCTTTTAACTTCTGGACGCTCCCGTCGTGCACGGTTGCACGCCGGGCAATGTTGTCATGCGACAACGGCCTGTAACCACTGATTACAGGCCGTTGCGGGGTGGAACCTTTAGGGAGCGTTCATGCCTCGAGCAGAACGCGCAGCATTCTGCGCAATGGCTCGGCTGCGCCCCAGAGCAGCTGGTCGCCGATGGTGAATGCCCCGAGGTACTCAGGGCCCATGGCGAGCTTGCGGATGCGCCCCACCGGAATGCCCAGGGTGCCCGTTACTGCGACCGGGGTCAGGTTCTTGATCGTGGCTTCGCGCGTGTTGGGGACGACCTTCACCCAGGCGTTGTCGTTGGCGATGAGCTGTTCGACGTCGGCCACCGGAACGTCCTTCTTGAGCTTGAACGTCAGTGCCTGGCTGTGGCAGCGCATGGCGCCCACGCGCACGCAGAAGCCATCCACGGGCGTTGCGGCCGTGCCGAACGGTTCGCCCTGGCCCAGGATCTTGTTGGTCTCCGCCCCGCCTTTCCACTCTTCACGGCTCACGCCATTGCCGAGATCCTTGTCGATCCAGGGGATCAGCGAGCCGCCCAGCGGCACGCCGAAGTTCGCCATCTCCTC
>DATMBW010000252.1:0-4656 GCA_035559095.1 Ramlibacter sp. | reverse complement strand
GGCATTGGGGAAACTACCAGGGACGGCTCACACCATGGACAGGCCGTACAGTCCCTGTTGCGGCACCCGCCGCCAACCTCGCGACCGTGATGAAAGTTCTGCTGGTCGAAGACGACCCCACCATGCGCAGCACACTGGAGCGCGCGCTCAGCCGCCGCGGCCTGCAGGTCGACTGCTGCGGCGACGGCGCCCGTGCGGTCGCGGCGTGGCGTGACGCGGCGCCCGACGTGGTCGTGCTGGACCTGACTCTGCCGGGGTTGGACGGGCTGGAGGTTCTCGAGCAGGCGCGGCGCGGCGGCATGGACACGCCGGTCCTGATCCTCACCGCGCGCGGCACCGTGGGCGACCGCGTGATCGGCCTGAACACCGGCGCCGACGATTACCTGCCCAAGCCTTTCGACCTCGATGAACTGGTCGCCAGGCTTCAGGCGCTCGGCCGGCGCCGGGCCGAAGCGCGCGGCGACGATGCCGGCAACGCGCTGCACGTGGGCGGGCTGCGCCTGGAGAAGGAAAGCGGCGCGGTTTATTTCCGCGATCAGGTGCTGGAACTGACGCCGCGGGAAACCGCCTTGCTGCAGGCACTGATGGGCCGCCCCGGCCACGCCGTCGCCAAGGAGAAGCTCTTCGAGCTGGTCTTCCCCGGCGAAGCCGAAGTTCAGTTCGAGGCCATCGAAGTCGTGGTGTACCGCCTGCGCAAGAAGCTGGCCCACACCGGCACCACCCTGATGACCTTGCGCGGGCTGGGCTATCTGCTCAAGGACGCATGAAGCGCGCCGTCTCATTGCGCCGCTACCTGCTGCTGGGCATCCTGTTGCCCGTGATCGGCCTGATCGTGCTCAATACGTTCAGCCTGTACGCGCAGGCCCTCGCCGCCGTGAACACCGCGTATGACCGGACGCTGTTGGCCTCCGCCAAGGTCATCGGCGAGCAGCTCGACGTGGAAGGCTACGACGAGCTTGCGCGGTTGCGCGCCACCGTCCCCTACTCGGCCCTCGAAGCCTTCGAAGCCGACAACCGCAGCCGCTTGTTCTACCGGGTGTCCAGCCTCGGCGGTGAAATGGTGTCCGGCTTCGCGCAGCTGCCGTTCTGGCGCGGCAAGCTGCCGCAGCGCCCGCCCTATGCGGCGCTGGTCGATTTCTACAACGACCGCTTCCAGGACGAAGAAGTCCGCGTGGCCGTGCTGCTTCAACCCGTGGCCAGCCTGAACGGACGGGGCATGGCCGTGGTGCAGGTAGCCGAGACACTGGAGCTGCGCCGCACGCTGGCGCGCCAGATCCTGATCGACACGATCTGGCGGCAAGCCCTGTTGGTCGCGGTGATCGCCCTGGTCGCCGCGATCGTCGTCCAGCGCGGCATGCGGCCGGTGCGCCGGCTGAGCGGCCAGCTCGCAGCCAGGACCGAAGGCGACCTGACACCCATCCGCGCGCCCGACGCGCCACGCGAAGTGCTGCCCCTGGTCGAGGCGACGAACCAGGTGATGACGCGCCTTGCACACCTGCTGGACAACCAGAAGCGTTTCGTGCGCGACACCGCGCACCAGTTGCGCACGCCGCTGGCCGTGCTCAAGACACAGGTCCAGTCGGCCCTGCATGGCGACGTCGAGCCCAAGCAGGCACTGCTCGAGATCAACGACACCGTCGACCGAGCGACCATGCTCGCCAACCAGATGCTGTCGCTGGCCAAGGTCGAGCAGCTGCGGCAGCAGAGCGACGCCAGGGTCAACGACGTGGCGGATGTGGTGCGGGCGGTGGCGCTGGAGCTGTCGCCGCTGATCGCGGGCAAGGACCTCGATTTCGAGATCGTCACCACGCCGGCGCCGGTGCGCTCCCACGAGTGGATGTTGCGCGAACTCACCCGCAACCTGCTGCACAACGCCATCAAGCACACCCCGGCCGCAGGCGCGCTGTCGGTCCATGTGGTGACCGATGCCAACGCGGTCGCGCTCACGTTCGCCGACAGCGGCCCGGGCATTGCCGCGGGGGTTCGAGCGCGGCTGTTCCAGCCTTTTTCGCCCGGCGATGCGCGCAGCGGCTCAGGCCTGGGCCTGGCCATCTGCCATGAGATCGTGCGTGCGCTGGGCGGCACCATCGGCCTTGAAAACCGTGAAGCGCATGGGCGTATCCAGGGCCTGGACGCCACGGTGCGGCTGCCGCTGGCGGACAATCGGGGCGCACTGTGAATAGGCCTGATGGATAGATTGCGCATCGACAAGTGGCTGTGGGCGGCGAGGTTCTACAAGACGCGCACGCTTGCCTGTGAAGAGATCGGCAAGGGCCGGATCGAAGTCAATGGCCAGGAGGCCAAGCCGGCGCGCGAAGTGAAGGTCGGCGACACGGTCGCGTTGCGGCAGGCATCGGTGGCACGCACCGTCATCGTCAAGGGGCTGTCGGGCGTGCGCGGCCCGGCTCCCGTGGCCCAGCTGCTGTATGCGGAAACGGCCGAAAGCCTGAAGGCGCGCGAACAGGCGGCCCAGCAAAGGCGCTATGCCCCCGAGCCGGCCCTGTCGATCGAACAGGGGCGGCCGACCAAGCGCGGTCGCCGCGAACTCGACGAGGCCCAGCGCGGCTGGGGCGATCGCTGGAGCGCGTCGCTGGACGACGAGGACAAGACCTGAAGTGAAGCCGGCATTGCGGGATCAAGTCCGGGGATGACAGGTACTGGATTGTCATTGCGGGCTTGACCCGCAATCGAGGAAGTCATGGATGCCGGGTCAAGCCCGGCATGACAGCATCTTCGTCATCACGTCCATCGCTGCGCATCACCTCAGGGCCTGTCAGCCCACACTGCCCAGCCGCCGCTTGAGCGCTGCCACAGCGCTGTCGACTGTGGTCAGCACCGGCAAGCCGGTTTCGGCGGCGACGCGTGGTTGGGCCCGAGCCATGCTGAACTGCGCGAGCGCGATCACCCCGCAACCGCGGCGGGCCAGTTCCAGCGCCTTGCCTGCGATCAAGGTGTCGTGCGTTTGAGTGTCGCCGGCATCGAGCGCCGCGAGCGCGCCCTCGGCCAGGGCGCATTCGAGTTCAACCGCCTTCGGGAACTCCGGGCGCATCGAGTCCAATGTCGGGGCGAAGGTGGCCACCAGGCCGATCCGCAGCCCCATCGCTGCCGCGTCGGCGATCATCGCCTCGTTGGGCTTGAGGACCGGCAACGGGGCCTGCTTGCTCGCCACGGCTTGGATGCACGGCCCGAACGCGGAACAGGTGAACAGGATGGCTTCGCTGCCGCAATCGACCGCGTACCGCGCGAGCCCCTGGAACCGCTCATGCATGGCGGCGTCCAGCCTCCCGCTCGCGGCGAGATCGGCCGACAGGCTGTCGTCCAGCAGGTTCATGCGCCGGGCCTGCGGCCAGTCGCGAGCCATCGCCTCGTTGATGGGCGCGACCGAGTGGGCCAGCGCGTGGATCAGGGCGATGCGCGGGGAACGACGGGCCAGGCTCATACGGCCGCCAGCGCCGTGCCCCTGCGCAACCGCAAGCCTTGCATCCACCAGACCACTAGCGCAACCAGCGCGGCGGGCAGGAAGACCCAATGCTGCGAAGGCCGGGCGGGGTTCGGTAGTTTCAACTCGACGATCTTGTAGCCCTGCTCCATCCCGAGTTTCTTGGCCCGGCTGCCGAACTTGACCTGCGCCACCTCGAGCTCACTGCCAAGCTGGCTCAGCGTCACGCCCGCGTCGCGCAGGCGCTCCCGCCCTGTGCTTCCTTTGCCCATCGGGATCGCCACCGTCTTGACCTGCGGCTTGCCGTCCAGCGTTTCGCCCGCGATGCCCACCACCAGCCATTCGTCTTCGACCAGCGTGTCCGCCACCTTGTAGATGTCGCTCGCGGGCGCGCCGACATATTTCGGCGAAAAAAGGTCGATCACCCAGTCGGGGCGGAAGAACAGGAAGGTTGCCAGCAGAAGCATGCCGACCTCCAGCCAGGTGCAGCGGGTGCGGAACCAGCGCATTGTGGCGGCGGCAAAGAGCAGCGAAGCCACCGTGCCGGTCACGCACACCAGCACCACCTCGACCCACGACCCGACGCCGATCAACAGGATCTGCGGATTGAATATGAAGACGAACGGCAGCACCGTCGTGCGCAGGCTGTACCAGGTAGCCTGCCAGCCCGTGGCGTTGGGATCTTCGCCGGAGATCGCCGCGGCCGCATACGAGGCCAGGCCGACCGGTGGCGTGACGTCCGCCAGGATGCCGAAATAAAACACGAACAGGTGGACCGCGATCAACGGAATGACCAGGCCGCTGCGCGCGCCGAGCTCCACGATCACGGGCGCCATCAAGGTGGCCACCAGGATGTAGTTGGCCGTGGTGGGAACGCCCGCGCCGATCAGCAAGCAGATGAAGGCCGTCAGGATCAGCATGACGAGCACGTTGCCGGCCGAGACCAGTTCGACGAAGTCGGTCATCATCAGGCCCATGCCGGTGAGCGTGATCGCCCCCACGATGAGGCCCGCGCTGGCGCACGCCACGCCGATGCCGATCATGTTGCGGGCACCCAGCACCAGGCCCTTCCACAGGTCGGCGACGCCGCGCATCAGCGCGTCGCTGATGGGGTCGGCCATCCCTGTCGGCCGGAATGTCGAGAGCATCACCGGCTGCAGCAGCACCATGGCGATGGTGGCGATAGTGGCCCAGAACGCCGACAGGCCGGGGGACAG
>DATMBW010000251.1:0-3469 GCA_035559095.1 Ramlibacter sp. | reverse complement strand
TCAACCTCGCGGACGCGGTGCAGACCATGCTGATGGCGGGCGACCTCGACATGGGCCATGCGCGGGCCTTGCTCGGCCTGGAGCGGGCGTCGCAGATCACCGCGGCCAACCAGATCGCCGCGAAAAAACTTTCGGTGCGGGAGGCCGAGAGCCTGGTCAAGAAACTCGGCGCCGAGTTCACCCTGACGTCGCCCAAGCCCAAGAAGGAAAAATCGCGTGACCTGCGGCGGGTGGAGGAAGAACTGTCGGACCTGCTGACCGCCGAGATCGAGGTGCGCATCAAGAAGCGCGTCAAACGCAACGGGCGCAGCGAGGAAATGGGCGAAGTGGCGATCCAGTTCGGATCACTGGAAGAGCTGAACGGACTGATCGACCGGTTGAGGGGCTGAGCCGGCTCCGCAGGACAGAAAGGGTTGTCATTGCGGACTTGATCCGCAATCCACCTTGGCGCGCCTGCATGAATGCCCCCGGATCAGGTCCGGGGCAGGCTCCTCAAGTCCGGCATGACAGATCCTTCTAGCCTGCCGCACAGGTTCACATCGAGAATATTTTCCCCGGGTTCATGATGTTCTTCGGGTCCAGCGCCCGCTTGATCGTGCGCATCATGTCCACCGCGCCGTTGCCGGTTTCGGTGACCAGGAACTCCATCTTGTGCAAGCCCACGCCGTGCTCGCCGGTGCAGGTGCCCTCCAGCCGGAGCGCCCGCGCCACCAACTGGTGATTGAGCTTCTCGGCGATCTCGCGCTCTTGCGGCTTGTCGGGGTCGAGCAGGTAGCCGAAATGGAAATTGCCGTCGCCGACGTGGCCGACCAGGAAGTACGGCAGGCCGCTGTCGTCGGCTTCCCTGACCGAGTCGAGCAGGCAATCGGCCAGGCGCGAGATCGGCACGCAGGTATCGGTGGAGATCGCGCGGCAGCCGGGCCTGGACTGGATCGCGGCGAAGTATGCGTTGTGGCGCGCGGTCCACAGCCGCGTGCGCTCCTCGGGCGTGGTGGCCCATTCGAAGGCGTTGCCGCCGTGCTCGGCCGCGATCTCCTGCACCAGCTCGGCCTGTTCCTTCACCCCGGAAGGCGAGCCGTGGAATTCCATCAGCAGCATGGGCTCTTCGCGCAGATGCAGCTTGCTGTGCACGTTGACCATGCGCACCGTGTTGTCGTCGATCAGTTCGACCCGCGCGATCGGCACACCGAGCTGGATGATCTGGATGGTGGTGCGCACCGCGGCTTCGATGCTCGGGAACGAGCAGATCGCCGCCGAGATCGCCTCGGGCAGCGGGTACAGGCGCACCGTCACTTCGGTGATCACGCCCAGCGTGCCTTCGCTGCCGACCATCAGGCGGGTCAGGTCGTAGCCCGCGCTGGACTTCTTGGCGCGCGTGCCGGTGTGGATGATCTCGCCGCCGGCCGTGACGACTTCCAGGCTGAGCACGTTCTCGCGCATGGTGCCGTAACGCACGGCGTTGGTGCCGCTGGCACGCGTGGCCGCCATGCCGCCCAGGGTCGCGTCGGCGCCCGGATCGATCGGGAAGAACAGCCCCGTCGCCTTGATCTCCTCGTTGAGCTGCTTGCGCGTGACGCCGGGCTGCACCGTGACCGTGAGGTCTTCGGCGTTGACCGCCAGCACCTTGTTCATGCGGCTGACGTCGATGCTGATGCCGCCTTGCACGGCCAGCAGGTGGCCCTCCAGCGAAGTGCCGACACCAAAGGGGATGACCGGCACCTCGTGGTCGCTGGCCAGCTTCACGGCGTCGGCCACGTCCTGTGCGGTCTCGGCGAACACGACGGCGGCCGGCGGCGGCGCCTGGAACGAGGACTCATCGCGCCCATGCTGCTCGCGCACGACGAGGGCCGTGGAACACTGCGCGCCAAAACGCGTCTTGAGCGCGTCGATCAGCGCCTGCGGCACCGCGCGCAACTTGATTTCGGGGACAAGATGGGACAGTTCGGTGGGTGCGTTCATGCTGGGCTCCAGGAAGGCCAGTTTAAGCCTTTACGCCTGTCCGGCGCCTGACCGGTCGGGCCCAAACCAATGTCCAACCGGCGCGGCGGCACCGCGGTCAGCGGGCGAACACGCTCTCGTATTCGGCGCGGGACACGACGCCGTCCTTGTTCTCGTCCATGTCCTCGAAGCTGCGCGGCATGATGGTCAGCTGCTGGGCTTCTGCACGCGTGAGTTCACCGTTGGCATCGCTGTCGGCGAGCTCGAAGGACTGCCGGATCTGCAATGCGGTCCATTGGCCGGGCGGCAGGGGCCGCATCACCGGTGCCGCGGGAACGACAGGGGCGACCGGCTGATATCCGGGCATGACGGGGGTGCCGGGCGTGGACTGGGCGCCGGCCCACGCGGTCGCGAGCAAGCCCGCCGTGACGACGAGGCTGCGTGCGGAGTGTTTCATGGTGTCGGCCAGGCTTTCAGCGCACGCCGTCCTCGTATTCGAAGCGCGTGAGGATGCCGTCATGATTGCGGTCCATTTCTTCGAAGCTGTACGGCATGATCGTGAGCCGCTGCGCTTCGGCACGCGTGAGTTCGCCATCGCGGTTGGCGTCCGCGCCAATGAACGACCGCGCAATGTCCAGCGCCGTGTAGGTGCCGCCACCAACGCCTGGTGACGGGCGCACGGCGGAACCGCCGCCGTAGCCGGACGCGCCCATCACGGAAGTCTGCGGCGCCACTTCCGCGTCGATCGGCCGACTGCCGGCCGGTGTCCCGGGCGAAGCAAGATTGGGTACGGTGGGCGAGGGCAGGCCCGCCGGGTTCGGCATCGGCGATGGCAGCCCCGCCGGGAATTGCGAAGTCAAACCCGTGGGGTTGGGCAGCGGTGATACCGGCGTGGCTGGGGCCGCGACAGCCGGCGCGATGGCCGCGGGCGGTGCGGTTTGGGGCACGGGGCGCAGCGAATGGCCCGGCGCCTGCGTCTGGGCCTGGGCCGGGCTCACGGCCGCAACGCCAGCCAGCACGGCCAGGGCAAAACCCAGGCGCCGCGCGCATTGCGAAGTGGCAAAAGCGTTCACGGCATTCTTCCTGGAAGGGCACGGGTCCGGCACGAAGCTGCGGACCCGCCTTCGATGCCATCTTCGCGGCGCGCCGCGCCCCGGCCAAGCCCGGCAACTGCGCCAAACGTTGTAGGACCAGGCGCACTGAGGCCCGGCAAGGCAAGGGGAAGTCCGCTACTTGAGCGCTTCGTCGAACTCGGCGCTGGAGATGGAGCCGTCCTTGTTGCTGTCCATCTGGTCGGAGCTGCGCGGCAGGCCGGTCAAGGCCGCGGCTTCCTGGCGGCTGAGCTGGCCGTTGCCATTCTTGTCGGCGCTCTTGAAGGCTTGCGCCCGCTGCTCCGGCGTCCAGCGCGCGGACGTGGCGGCGGCGCCGGCTGCTGGGGTTAACGGTCCGAAAGTTGCCGTGCCGCGCGGAGGACTCGGCACTGTCGAGGTACTGGACGGGGCGGATGGGCCGGAAGGCGTCTGGGCCCGCG
>DATMBW010000250.1:0-2952 GCA_035559095.1 Ramlibacter sp. | reverse complement strand
TGCTTTATCCGCAACACGCCCCTGGTCGCCAGCCAGGCCGCCTGAGTGCTTGTGCATAAGCTTATCCGCATAAAGCCCGAACTAAAAAATAGTTTGCTCTCATAAGACGCCCCCATAAAGTCGCGCCCATGCACGATTTTGCGTTCGTCTTCGCCGGATTCTTTGTCGGCCTGGTGGTCGGCCTGACCGGCGTCGGCGGTGGTTCACTGATGACTCCGCTGCTGATCTTCGGCTTCGGCGTCAAGCCCTACCTGGCGATCGGTACCGACCTGCTGTTTGCCGCGGCCACCAAATTCGGCGGCTCGCTCGGGTTGGCGCGCTCGCGGGCGATCGACTGGCCCGTCGTCGCCTTGCTCTCGGCCGGCAGCATCCCCGCCGCCTTGGTGACGATTCTCATCCTTCATCGGGTCGGACCCGCCAACCCCGCTGTCCAGTCCGTCATGACAACCACGCTGGGCGCCGCCCTGCTGTTGACCGCGGCCGCCACCCTTTACAAGGCGATCAGGGGCAAGAACACCCCGCGCCAGCTCGACGCCATCGAATTGAGCCGCGCCGTCCGCCCCCGCCACTGGGTCCAGCCCGTGCTGTTCGGCGCCGCCATCGGCGCGCTGGTGTCGCTTACCTCGGTGGGCGCCGGCGCCATCGGCGTGACGGTCCTGATGCTGCTGTACCCCGCGTTGCCATTGCCTCGCATCATCGCGGCGGATATCGCCTACGCCGTTCCGTTGACGCTGGTGGCAGGCTTGGGCCACGCCTCCATCGGCTCGGTCGACTGGACGTTGCTGGGAACCCTGCTCGCCGGTTCGCTGCCGGGGATCTGGCTGGGTTCGCGCCTGGTGCGCAGCGCGCCTGACCGGCTGATCCGTTCACTGCTCTCCGTGCTGCTGGCCTATGCCGGCGCCCGGCTGGTCGCCCTGTAGAGCCAGGACCCCAAGAACATGTACCAATACACAGAATTCGACTCCCAGTTCGTCAAGAGCCGCGCCGCCCAGTACCGCGACCAGCTCGAGCGCAACCTGGCCGGCACACTGGGCGATGACGAGTTCCGTCCGCTGCGCCTGCAGAACGGCTGGTACATCCAGCGCTACGCACCGATGCTGCGCATCGCCGTGCCCTACGGCGAGATTTC
Source organism: Ramlibacter sp. (assembly GCA_035559095.1). Lineage (GTDB taxonomy): Bacteria > Pseudomonadota > Gammaproteobacteria > Burkholderiales > Burkholderiaceae_C > Ramlibacter. The sequence continues at coordinate 1,823 of DATMBW010000250.1, read as the reverse complement.
GAGCGAGCAGCTGCGGGTGTTGGCAACCATCGCCCGCGAATACGACCAGCCAACGGCCGAGATTTTCAAGGACGCGCAAGCCAAGCAGGATGAGCTCGGCCCGGTGCCGCTTTCCGGCGGCGGCTCGGTGCGCTCCCACCTGAAGGTCGGCTATGGCCACTTCACGACCCGCCAGAACGTGCAGTTCAACTGGATTCCCCTGGTCAAGAGCGCCGATGTGATGGATCTGCTGGCCAGCGTGAACATGCATGGCATCCAGACCAGCGGCAACTGCATCCGCAACATCACCAGCGACGAGCGCGCCGGCATCGCCGTGGACGAGATCGCCGATCCGCGCCCGTTCTGCGAAATCCTGCGTCAATGGAGCACGCTGCATCCCGAGTTCGCGTTCCTGCCGCGCAAGTTCAAGATCGCCGTTTCCGGCGCCGCGGAGGACCGGGCCGCGACCTTCTGGCACGACGTAGGCCTGCACGTGCTCAGGAATCAAGCCGGCGAGCTTGGTTTTCGGGTGCTGGTCGGCGGCGGCATGGGCCGCACGCCGGTGATCGCCACCGTGATCCGCGAGTTCCTGCCTTGGGACCAGATCCTGAACTACCTGGAAGCGGTGGTGCGGGTCTACAACCGCTGGGGCCGCCGCGACAACATCTACAAAGCGCGCATCAAGATCCTGGTGAAGGCCGAGGGCCAGCGCTATATCGACGAAGTGGAAGCGGAATACAAAGGCATCGTCGAGATCGACGGCGCGCCGCACACGATCACCCAGGCCGAGCTGGACCGCGTGTCTGCCTCGTTCGTACCACCCGCCATCAGGCGCGAGCGCAAAGGTGCCGAAGCCAAGGTGCTGGAGATTTTGCGGGCCGGCGCCGAAGCCGACCCGGAATTCGCCCGTTGGCTGCAGCAGAACGTGGCCGAACACCAAAACCCCGAGCTGCGCGCCGTAACGCTGTCGTTCAAGCGACTGGGCCAAGCCCCGGGGGACGCGACTGGCGCGCAGCTGGATGTCGCGGCGGAGCTCGCCGAGCGGTTCTCGGCGGGCGAAGCGCGCGTGACGCACGACCAGAACCTGCTGCTGCCCTGGGTGCATCAGGACGACCTGCCCGAGTTGTGGCACGCCGCGCGCAAGGCAGGCTTGGCCAAGCCCAACATCCGCTTGCTCACGGACATGATCTCCTGCCCCGGCGGCGACTTCTGCTCGCTGGCCAACGCCCGTTCACTGCCGATTGCCGAGGCGATCACGCAGCGCTATCAGGACCTGGACGAGCTTCACGACATCGGCGAAATCGACCTCCATATGTCCGGCTGCATCAATTCTTGTGGCCACCACCACAGCGGCCATATCGGCATCCTGGGCGTCGACAAGGACGGCAAGGAGTGGTACCAGGTGACGCTGGGCGGCTCGGACGGCTCACTGCTGTCGGGCGCCCCCACGCCGGGCAAGGTGGTCGGTCCCTCGTTCTCCGCGGCCGAAGTGCCGGAAGTGATCGAAGCGGTGCTGGACACGTATCGCCAGCAGCGCCAGAACGTCGACGGCAAGGCCGAGACCTTCATCGCCACGCTGCGCCGCGTCGGCATCGAGCCGTTCAAGGCCGCCGCCAATGCGGCGCGTTTCGCCGAACAGCAGGCAGCCTGACATGAACATGAACTTGAAACTGATCACCTCGGCCGAACAGGCCACCGACACCGACAGCAAAGTGCTGCAACTGGCCAACGACGCCGATCCGCGCGAGATTTCGCTGGAAGGCGTTGAACGCGTCGAACTTCAATTCCCCAAATTCGCCGACGGGCGTGCCTTCAGCCAGGCTTTCCTGCTGCGCCGCCGCCTG
>DATMBW010000249.1:0-8892 GCA_035559095.1 Ramlibacter sp. | reverse complement strand
GCAAATCGGTCGATGACCTCGCGGCACGGGTCGCGGCCTACGTGCCGGGTTATCGGCTGAAGCAGCGCGTGCAGTTCGAAAAAGTTGCGGCCGACAAGCCGCTAAATATCCCGGGCATCGGCAAGCGCCACGGGCTCAAGGTTTCCATCTACCTCGAAGTCGAAGGCGCGGGACACTACCTGCCGAGCTACGCTGGCAATCTCGATATCATGACTTCGGCCGCGCTCGCCGCGGCCGAGCAGTTGGCCGTCGGCAAATTCGCGCTCGCTGCCTGAGGCGTCTTGAAGCACTGCAAGAGAACATCATGGACAAATCCAAGAAGGTCTACATCTCCGATGTGACGCTGCGCGACGGCATGCATTCACGCCGCCACCAATACACTCTGCCCCAGGTCGCCGCGATCGCCAAGGCGCTGGACGCCGCACGGGTGGATTCAATCGAAATTTCGCACGGCGACGGCCTGGCCGGATCGAGTTTCAACTACGGATTCGGGATGCACACCGATCTTGAATGGATAGAGGCAGTCGCCAGCGTGGTCGAGCACGCGCAGGTGGCGACACTCCATATTCCCGGCATCGCCACCGTGCACGACCTGGAGCAGGCGTACAAGGCGGGGGCTCGTACGGTGCGCATCGCCACTCACTGTACCGAGGCCGACATCTCCCAGCAGCACATGGAGCACGCGCGCGCGCTCGGCATGGATACCGTCGGTTTCCTGATGATGGCGCACATGGTTTCGCCGGCCGAACTGACGAAACAGGCGCTGCTGATGGAATCTTACGGCGCGCAGTGCGTGTATGTGACCGATTCGGCCGGCGCGCTGCTCATGGACGATGCGCGCGACAAGATTCGGGCCGTGCGCCAGGCGCTCAAGGCCGAAACCCAGGTCGGCATCCATTGCCACCACAACTTGTCGCTGGGCGTGGCCAATTCGATCATTGCCTTGGAAGAAGGTGCCTACCGCATCGATGCAGCGCTCGCGGGCATGGGCGCTGGAGCGGGCAACACGCCGCTCGAGGTGTTGATCGCCGTGCTCGACCGCATGGGCGTGAATCACGGCTGCGACCTCAAAAAACTGATGGATGCGGCGGACGATCTCGTGCGCCCGCTACAGGACCGCCCGGTGCGCGTGGACCGCGAGACGCTCGCGATCGGCTATGCGGGCGTGTACTCCAGTTTTCTGCGGCATGCGGAAGCCGCTTCCGAGAAATACGGCATTCCCGCTTTCGACATCCTCACTGAACTCGGCCGCCGTCGCATGGTGGGCGGGCAGGAAGACATGATCGTGGACGTCGCGCTCGACCTGGCCCAGGCGCGCGACACGCAATCCGCGCGGGTGGCGGCGCGTTGATCAGTTCCAGGCGTCGGACGGGTTCTGAACGCAGAACTTGCCGCCGGTGATTTCCAGACAGGTGCCAGTGATGAAGGATGCGTAGTCGGAGGCGAGAAACAGGAGCCCATGGGCGATTTCATCCGCCTGTCCCACCCGATTCAAGGCATGCTGGCTCGCCAGGACCTTGCCCTTCTTGTCGATCCAGCCCGCCGTCATCGGCGTTTCGATGACCCCGGGGATGAAGCCGACCACGCGGATGTTGAACGGCGCCAGTTCGCCCGCAAGCGTCCTTGTCATATTGGCAATGGCGGCCTTCGTGGCTGCGTAGGCGCCGCTGCCCACCGACGGTATCAGTGAAGCAAACGAGGCGGCGTTGATCAGAACGCCGCCTCCGCGCTTTCTGATCTTGTCCGCGGCGATCAGGCCGCCGTAGTAGACCGACTTCAGGTTGACGTCCATGGTTTTCTGCCACACGTCCTCGGGCGTATCGATGATCTTTTTCTCGGGCATGATGCCGGCGTTGCTGACCCAGACATCGATGCCGCCGAACTGTTGCTCGACCCGATCGGCAAAGGCGAACATATCCTCGCGGCTCGACACATCGACCCGCTCGCCGTAGACCTTCAAGCCCTTGCCGGCCAGTTCCTTGACGGCCTTGTCCACGTTGGTCTGCCCGCTGCTGCAGATTGCCACCGCGGCGCCTTCGCGTGCGAACAGTTCCGCTGTGGCTAAGCCGATGCCGGCCGTCCCGCCAGTCACGACCGCGACTTTGTTCCTCAGGTTGACATCCATTCAGCCCTCTTGTTTTGTGTTGGAGAGAAAAATAATCTCGCTCTGTTCGTGCGCACTGACGATGGGCATGGTCTCGGCCCGAACGGCTCCGAAAACTATAACATTGCCCCAAACTACGATGAGCACCTTAGCCAATTAAGGTCAGTGTTCACATATCCACCTAATTAGACATTGTTGATTTGCACTGAATCCCTGGACGTCATTTCTTGCGACCTACCCAAACTGGCCTGCTGGCCGTTCGGCAACGCCTGAGGACGTGGCGGACTTATCAAAAACGTGATGAGTTGGCCGGCGCAGAGCCCAAGCCACACCAAGCCGCGCCGAGTGGTCAATTTACTTGACGCTCACCGCCTCGGTGATCCGGTAGTACAGCCCGTAGGGGTCGTCGTTCAGTACGGCGAACTTGCCCTCGACCGTGACGGGGTCGAGCGTGTACTTCACGGGCGTTTTCGTCTTGACCTCGACCATGCTTTCCGGTCCGCCGGGCACGCAGAAGGCGCAGCTCAGCGGCACCGAAGTAAGCAGGAAGTGGGTCTGCTTCTCACCCGGCTCCAGCGGCATCATGAATCCCTGGATGCGCTGCGTTTTCTGGCCCAGGACCAGCTGGGCTTGCTCGAATGCCGGCAGCAGGCGATCTTTCTCGGCGCGGGTCTTCACGCCCGACAGTACCGACCAGGGCACGACGTCGGCGCGCGCGGGCAGCGGCGGGAACGGGCTGTTGGGGCTGTGAACTCCGGGCCCGGTGCCCATTGGCACGGGCGGGCTCAGCTGAGCCCCCGCCGAGGCGGCGACCAGCAGCGACGCGAGCAAGACGGCTCTCTTCATCGTGTACTCCAGAAGGCACCGCATCAATGTTCGTGCTTCATCCCGCAGTATTTTCCTATAGCCAGGCCTTTGCAGGCGGCCTGCAGGTCTTTTTGGCACTGCTCGGGCGGTTTGCCCGATTCCAGGCATTTCGCCGCCGCCTCGTGCGCCGCCGCCATGGCGCGGTGCCGCTGCGCGTCCTTCCTGATGTCTTCCGGGCTTTCCGCCGCCATCGCCAGCAGCGGCAACCAGGCCGCCAACAACATCAGCTTTTTCATCGTCACCTCGTATTGAGCAAATGGGCCACGTCGACCCGGTAGGCGCTGACGGTGGGTATCAGCGCCGCCAGCGCCGCAACTCCCACCGCTGCCGCCGGAATCCAGACCTCCTGCGGCAGCCACAGCCGGCCGGTCATGGGCAGCGAGCGCTGCCCTTCCAGCAACCAGGCTACCAGGGCCGTCAGGCCATGGCCGGCGGCCAACCCCAGGATCGAGGCCAGCACGGCCAGCCACAAGGCCTCGCACAGCAACAGGGACGCGACCTTGGCCGGCGTGGCGCCCAGCATGCGCAGCATCGCCAGGTCGTTGCGGCGTTCGCGCACCGCATTCCACAGCGCGATGAACACGCTCAGGGCCGCGGTCAAGAGCAGCACCGCGCCGACGCCGCGCAGCACCTCCGAGCCCACGCCCAGCATGCGCAACAGCCGCGACACCTCCACCGCCGGCGCGGCGGCCTGCATGCCGGTGCTGGTGTTGACATAGCGCGGAAACGATACGGCCGCCAGCGGGCTCTTGTACGTGACGAGCGCGATGGTGACTTCGCGTTCGGCCTGAAGCGCCTTGCGGTCCTCGTCGTCCATCGCCATGGCCTTCTCGTGCACCTGCCATACCGACTCGGTGGCCGTGAGGATCAGCCGGTCCACCACGCAGCCGCAAGGCGCCAGCACGCCGGTGATGCGGTAGGGGTTCTCGCCGTGCTCGTGCCCGCGGCCGCCCAGCCCATGGCTGCCGATGAAACTGTTGCCGGTTTGCATGCCGGTGGCCTGCGCCGCCTGCGCGCCCAGCACGGCTTCCATCGGCCGGGCCCACGGCTGCCCCTGCGCGAAGGCCATGCGGTAGTGCGACAGGTAGTCGGCGGTCGTGCCGACGATGCGAAAGCCCCGGAAGCTGTCGCCCAGGCTCAAGGGAATCAGCTTGGCGACTTGAGGCTGCCGCGCCAGTTCCTGCACATCCGCCAGCGGGATATTGCCCGGCGGCACGTCGATATGGAACACGCCGGCCAGGATCAATTGCATCGGGCTGCCCTTGGCGCCCACCACCAGGTCGATGCCGGCCAGGTCGCGCTGGAACGCGCGGTCGACCTGCTCGCTGGCCAGCATCACGAAAGTGATCGAGGCCAGTCCCAGCGTCAGCAGCAGCAGGTTGAGCAGGGCCTGAAGCGGGCGCGACCAGAGATAGCGGAAGGCGAGCGCGATCGTCTTCATTGCGCGGCTGCGTTCGCTGGCGCGTCCCGCCAATCGCCGATCCGGTGGACCAGCGCGGCCGGCAATGCCTCCCGCACCCGCCGGTCGTGCGTGGCGATCACCAGCGTCGCGTTGCACTGGAACGCGCATTCCTCCAACAACCTGAGGCCGGTCAATGCCGCCTGGTCGTCCAGGCTCGCGGTCGGCTCGTCCGCCAGGATCACCTGGGGCTCCATCAGGATGGTGCGCGCCAGCGCGACGCGCTGGGCCTGGCCACCGGACAGCTGGGAGGGCCGGCGCGCCGCCAGCTCGCCCACCCCCAGCCGATCCAGGGCCTGTTGCACGGCGGGCCGGTCTTCCGGCAGGCCCGCGGCGTAGTAAGCCAGCGCGAGGTTGCGCTCCACCGTCAAGGCCTCGCTCAGATGCAGCTTCTGCGGCAGGAAACCCAGCTGGCGCCCGCGCCAGGCGTCACGGGCGGCGCGCGACAGCTGCGACAACGCCTGGCCCGCGATCACCACCTCCCCGGCGCTGGGTGTGAGCAGGCCAGCCGCCAGCGCCAGCCAGGTCGACTTGCCGGCTCCGGAGCTGCCGTGCAGCAGCACCGTGGCGCCCTGCGGCACTTCCAGATCATCGAACGCGAGCGCCGGGCCGCCCGGGTATTGGTAACGCAGCGCGCGGGTTTCGACCATTGGCACAAGCAGTGTGAAGGCCCTAGTCCTTCACCAGTTCCGCGAACGTCTTGCGGAACTTCGCGACCTTGGGCCCGGCCACCGCCACGCAATAGCCTTGGTGCGGATTCTTTTCGAAGAAGTCCTGGTGGTATTCCTCGGCCGGCCAGTAGTTGGACAGCGGCACGACCTCGGTCACGATGGGCCGTCCGAACAGCTTGTCCTGGCTCATCTGCCGGATCATGTCGTCGGCGGCGTCCTTCTGCTGCGGCGTGGTGTAGTAGATACCGCTGCGGTACTGGGTGCCGCTGTCCGCGCCCTGCCGGTTCAGCGTGGTGGGGTCGTGGATCACGAAAAAGATCTCCAGGATCTGGCGCACGCTGATTTGCGCAGGGTCATAGGTGAGCTTGACCACTTCGTTGTGGCCGGTGGTGCCCGTGCACACCTGCTCGTAACTCGGCCGTTCCAGATGGCCGTTGCTGTAGCCCGACTCCACGTCGGTGACCCCGCGCACTTTCACGTAAACGGCTTCGGTGCACCAGAAGCAGCCGCCGCCCAGGACGATGGTTTGCAGGGGATTGGACATGGTGGGTTCTCCGGAAAGAACGTGTGTCGCGCTCGAAACAGCGAATCTTACCGGTCTGGGTCTCCTGACAGGAGGAAGAGTCATGCAGCGCTGGACCCGGCATCAGGTGCTTCTCGAGCAGTTCCCTTAAGTCGCGCCTTCGCGAGGCTTGCTCATCAATGGAACGGGAGCTGCCTACCCCTTCTTGCCTCCAACCACCAAAAGCAGCGCGCCGACGGCGATCGCGCCCACGCCGGCCCACACCGGAATATTGACTGTCTGCTTCTCCTTGACGGAGAGTTCGATCGGGCCGATTTTCACCGCCGTCGTATCTTTGGTGTAGCTGAAACTGCCATAGAGCAGCCCGAGCACGCCGGCGGCGATCAGGACGATTCCAACGACCCTTGCAGCGTTCATTCGTCATCCTCTCTACGGGTACGCGAGCCTGCGAACAGTCATAGCATCCGCCGCTGCCGCTTCAGCCTCGCTCGAACAGAAAGTAGTAGGACGGGTTGATCGCGCATTGCTGGAGAACCGGGTCGCGGTACTTCGGATCCATGGCTTTCAACCTGTACCCGTGCTTCTGGACAATGGCGCCGAAGTCGACGCCCTCGTGCGTTCTCAAGGCGTCGCCGGTGTTCGGCACGATCATCAGGTACTTGACCTCGTGCTTTTCGAGAAGCGACAGCCACCACTCGATGGCCGATGCCTTGCATTCCGAGAAGCTGTGGATGTTGACGGCGATATCCACCGGCTCGGCTGAAAGCGTCTGCTCGATTTCATCAAGGGGCACGGCCCGGGCTTTGTGCTCGATCCCGCGGAATCGCAGGTAGTATTCGGAAATGAAAGTCGACACCGGGAAGGCATCGGTGCACAGATACCGTGAGAGGTTCGGCAGCGCCCCGGTCATCCTGTGGGCCAGCCTGCCGTAGCCGGCGCCGATATCCAGCACCGAGAAACCGGGTTTGGACGATATGCCGAGATGCTTTTCCAGAAAGTAGATCTCCGCGACAGAATCGAGCAGATCGCGCGAGACCAGCCGGCCGCCCACCGCGAAGTTATGGACGCCGAAGTAATCGTCCTCGTCGATTTTCCCCAGGAGCCCAAGCTCATCGATCGACTGCATGTAGTAGGCAGTCAATGCGTATGCCATGATGTTCATGCCTCTTTCCCGCACTTGCCACACGTACGCGTTGTCGCCACGGAAATACTGCATGTCCCCGGCGTTCACCAGCGTTTCCGTCCACACCAGGGGCGTGGTGACGTTGGCATCGAAAGCGGCGTAGCGCTGGCGCAGCTCGATCAGCCGAGGATTGGTCGGGACCAGGTAGCCTGCCGCGCCTTCGGGCAGCCCGGACGGCCTGTACCCGGCCTGCTGCCGGAAGGACGTCTTCTGCCACTCGTAAAGGATGCGCTCGTCCACGATCGTGTGCCCGAAACGCTTGAACCCGTAATTCAGGGTTTCGCGAATGTGTGCCTTGATGCCCATGCGATCCCTCCCGGTTGGAAGAGCTGTTGTATATGAATTCGGGCCTGTTGTGTCGAGTCAGGACCAGCTCTTTCAGCCTATAGACCCAGCTGCGCGACAAGGACGCCTTGGCGCCCAAGCCACTGCCGGACACTCTGCCTTTACCGGGGATTTACCTTGAAAAAACAATGATTTGGCACAACAACTTTACCTTTGCGGCTTGACGGCATGGGACGTGGCCGTTACATTACTAACCAGTCAGTCATTAACTTCCCATGTCCCTTTCCAAACTCATCAGTGGGCACCCCGACGAGGTGCAGGCCAAGCGCGAACGGCGCAAGGAAGCCCGTCCCGGCGAACTGCTCGACGCGGCGCTCGACCTGTTCGTCGAGAAGGGCTTTGCCGCCACCCGCGCCGAGGAAGTGGCGGCCCGAGCGGGTGTTTCCAAGGGCACCCTGTTCCTGTATTTCCCGAGCAAGGAAGACCTGTTCAAGGCCGCCGTGCGCGAGAACATCTCCGGACGCTTCGGCGAGTGGAATGAGGAACTGGCACAGTTCGAGGGCAGCACCCCCGACTTGCTGCGCCATTTCCTGCGCATGTGGTGGGAGCGCGTCGGCGCCACGCGCGCTTCCGGGCTGACCAAGCTCATCTTCAGCGAGGCAAGCAATTTCCCCGACATCGCGGCCTTCTACCACAAGGAGGTGGTCGAGCCCGGCAACCAGCTGATCCGCAAGATCCTGCAGCGCGGCGTGGACCGCGGTGAATTCGTGGTGCCTGACATGGAGTACGCCCGCTACAGTATCGTCGCGCCGGTGATCTTCCTGAGCATGATGAAGCATTCCATGGGCGCCTGCCTGCCCCAGGGCTACACGCTGGACGCAGAGCGCTACCTCGCCGCGCAGGCCGAGATGCTGCTGCACGGCCTGTGCGTGCGTCAAGAAAACAAGAGCAACGGACGGTCCAGGAAATGAACAAGCGCGCCTCCTATACCTGGTTGGGCCTGGCCCTGCTGGTGGTGCTGATCGGCTTTGGCGTGGCACGGGCGCTGTCGGCGCGCAAGGCGCAGCAGGAAGCGGTGGCGCAGGCGAGCGTGGCCAAGGTCCAGACCGTGGTGGAGCTGGCCGCCAGTGACGTCGTGAAGGCCGAAACGCGCGAAATCGCGCAAGGCCTGCCGATCTCGGGCTCGCTCAAGGCCGTCAACTCCGCGCTGGTCAAGGCCCGCGCGGCCGGTGAACTGCAAGGCCTGACGGTGCGCGAGGGCGATACCGTCAAGGCCGGCCAGGTGATCGCCCGGGTCGATGCCACGGAATACGGCGCGCGCGTCAAGCAGGCGCAGGAACAGGCCGATGCGGCCCAGGCGCAGATCGACATCGCGCGGCGCCAGTGGGTGAACAACAAGGCCCTGGTGGACCAGGGCTTCATCTCCAAGACCTCGCTGGACACGTCGGAGAACACCCTCAGCGGGGCACAGGCCACGCACAAGGCGGCCCTGGCCGCCATCGACATGGCCAAGAAGGGCGTGGACGACGCCGTGCTGCGCGCGCCGATCTCCGGCGTGGTCGCGCAGCGGCTCGCGCAGCCCGGCGAGCGCGTGGGCATCGACGCCAAGGTGATCGAGATCGTGGACCTGTCGCGGCTGGAGCTCGAAGCCTCGCTGACGGCCGCCGACTCGGTGCACGTGCGCGTGGGCCAGGCCGCGACGCTGCAGGTCGAAGGCAGCCCGCGGCCGCTGGCGGCCAGGGTCGCCCGCATCAACCCGAGCGCGCAGGCCGGCAGCCGCAGCGTGCTGGCCTACCTGGC
>DATMBW010000248.1:0-4544 GCA_035559095.1 Ramlibacter sp. | reverse complement strand
CCGAGTGCGCCATCGCCTCCGCCACGTCGATCAGGAACCCGAGCTCGATTGCCAGCAGCCAGTCGGTGTTCCAGCCCTTGGAATGGTCGTCGACCTGCACGCGCCGGTAGCGCTGCTTGAGTTCGGCGAGTTTGTCGCAGGTGGACTGCATGGTGACGGCGGTGCGGTAGATGCCGCAGCCTTCCTCCATGCTCCTGGCCATTTCGCGGCGCAGAGTGGCGACGCGTTCGTTGCCATCGGTGCGGGTGGCGAGCGACAGGGCACGCCGCTGCGAGTCCTCGGCCAGCTTGAGTAGCGTGGCCTCCTTGCCGTGCGCCACCGTCTTGCCATAGGTGACGGCCTGGACGCCGGCGACTTTGCCGAAGACGATGAGCTCGGTCAGCGAATTCGAGCCGAGCCGGTTGGCGCCGTGGATGCCCACGCTGGAGCATTCGCCCACGGAATAAAGCCCGGGCAGGGGCGCGGCGGTGTATCCATCCGCGGTGATGCCGCCCATCGTGTAGTGCACGGCGGGCAGCACCGGAATGCATTCCTTGGCCGGATCGACCCCGAGGTACTCCACCGCGAGTTCGTAGATCTGGGGTAGGCGCTCGCGCAGCTTCTTCTCGCCGAGGTGGCGCAGGTCGAGGTGCACATACGACCCCCAGCGCGGGTCCGAGAGAGTCCGGCCCTTCTGCTTCTCGTGCCAGTAGGCCTGGCTCAGGCGGTCGCGCGGCCCGAGCTCCATGAACTTGTTGCGCGGCTTGTCCGCGGCGGGGCCGAGCCCGTAGTCCTGCAGGTAGCGGTACCCGTCCTTGTTGAGAAGAAAGCCCCCCTCGCCGCGACACGCCTCGGTGAACAGCAGGCCCGTTCCGGGCATGCAGGTGGGGTGGTACTGCACGAACTCCATGTCGCGCAGCGGCACGCCGTGGCGGTACGCCAGCGCCATGCCGTCGCCGGTGACGATGCCGCCGTTGGTGTTCTCGCGGAACACGCGGCCGGCGCCGCCGGTGGCGATGATCACCGACTTGGCCTGTATCAGCCGGAACTCGCCGGTCGCGATCTCGATCGCCACCACGCCTTGCACCCGGCCTTCGTCGACCACCAGGTCCGCGCAGAAGTGCTCGTCGAAGCGTTTGATCGACGGGTACTTGATCGACGTCTGGAACAGCGTGTGCAGCATGTGGAAGCCGGTCTTGTCGGCGGCGAACCAGGTGCGCTCGATCTTCATGCCGCCGAAGGCGCGCACGTTCGCGCGGCCGTCCGCCGTGCGGCTCCAGGGGCAGCCCCAGTGTTCCATCTGCACCATCTCTTCATGGGCCTGGCCCACGAAGAACTCGACCACGTCCTGCTCGCACAGCCAGTCCCCACCGGCGACCGTGTCGTGGAAATGCGCCTCCAGGCTGTCGTGCGCCTGCGTGACGGCGGCGGCACCGCCTTCCGCGGCCACGGTGTGGCTGCGCATCGGGTAAACCTTGGAGATCAGCGCGATTGTCAGTGACGGGTCGGCCTCGGCGACCGCGATCGCGGCCCGAAGTCCGGCACCGCCGGCGCCGACGATCGCCACATCGGCCTTGAAGACATCCATCTGACGGCCTCTTCTTTCTAGTGTTGGAGGGCTAGCGGATCAGGACCAGTTTCTGGTAGAGCCCACCGAAATACGTTTTCTTGGCAATCGAAACCGGCTTCGCATGCTGCGGCAGGAAGGTTTCGACCTCGTTGTTCCACAGGTCCATGGCATAGGGTTCGAGCTTGCGGAACACGCCGGTCATCAGCAGCCGCAGGGGATGCCATGGCACCGGCAGGTGGTAGTCGACGATGACGACCCTGCCACCGGGCCGCACCACACGCATCGCCTCGGACAGCGTGGCGCGCCGCACGCCTTCCGGTTGCTCGTGCAGCAGGAAGAACAACAGGACCTGGTCGTAGCTCGCGTCGGGACAGGCGAGCGACGAAGAGTCGCCCTGCAACAGCACTACGCGATCATCGGCCGGCAGCTTCTTGCCCAGGTTCAACAGCTGGATCGGCAGGATGTCCACCACGTCCAGGCTGGCGTCGGGCGCGAGGCGATCGACGAGCCTGGGCGTGAGATTGCCGTAAGCGCAGGCGACCTGCAGGGTCCTGCCGTCCACCGGCTTGCCGAGCTCGGCCAGTGCCGCGTCGCGCAGCCGGCCGTAGTTTCCGAAGAGGATCAGGTTGACCAGCCAGTCGCGCTCGAATACCTGCACGGCGTTCGGATGCACGTACGCCCACCAGTAGACCTGCTCCAGGTAGCGCGGAATTGGCACCTTCCCGGCGGGAGGCAGCGCGGGCGCGGGGATTGCAACGTCTGCGACGGGCGGCGGCATGGGACGGGATCCTCGTTCGCGCGCTGGTGGGTGGCTACTGGGCCAGGATCCACTGCACCAGGTTTTTCACCTGGGCCGCGTCCTTGGTCGCGACGGCCTTGTGCTCTTCCTCGCTGCCGTCGTCCATCTTGACCTTCGGGCTCTTGGTGACCGCATCGGTCAGCTTCGCTTCGGCGTCGGCCTTGCCCTTGTACTTGGCGGCCACCTTCTGGAACGCCGGGCCTTTCTTGGCCTTGTCGACGGAATGGCACTTGGTGCAGCCGCTGTCCTTGAGCAACTTGTTCGCGGCGTCGGCATCGGGTGCGGCTGCCGCGGGCAGCGAGAATGCAAACACCGCAGCGGCGGCTGCGAGCAGGGGTGTGACTTTCATGCTTGGGCTCCTGTAAAGAAGGGTTGGATGACTAGAGTTCAGATGCGTTCAATGCTGCCGCTGCCGAGGTTGGATCGATTGAGGAAAGTCAACGCGGTGCGACGTTCGAGTGCTGTTGTGCTTTGCGGGAAGTTCAAGCTCCGGCGGTGGAACGCGTGCAGGTTTTACCCCGCGGCGCGCCGTGTTACTGCCAGCGATACGTGTACCTCACCCACATGTAACTGACTTTCTGGTTCGAATTGCGATTGATGGTCGTGGCGTCGGAATACACATAGGGTGTGCCGCCGTAATTCCAGGCCCAGTCGTCCCACGTGGATCGCTGGTGCCCGACCTCGACCCGCACCGCGGACTGTTTGTCCAGGGTGTACTTGCCGAACAGCTTCAGCGTGGTCTGTTTGAACACGATGTCGGGCAGTCCGCCGGTGGCGGCCAGCAGCGCGGCGCTGCCGGGGGCCGCCGTTCCGTCCAGCGATTGCGCGAACTCGCTGCGGTCGTTGATGAACGCCAGGCTACCCCCGACCTCCAGCTGGCCCGTGGGCTTGCCGGTGAAGCCGAGCCCGACCGTGGTCGTCGTGTTGTCGAAGGCGATGAAGGCTTGCTCCGGCCGTGACTGGTTCAGTTGCTGGCGGCCACCCTGCACGTACCCGTTGAGGCTCCACTTGTCGTTCAGCGCGTAGGTGGCGTCCATGCCCAGCGTGTTCATCGACGCGTCACGCAAGCCGAAGCTGCTCGGGGAAGAGAACCGGTCCTTGCCCGTCTCCACGATGAACTGCAGCGAAAGAACGTCGCTGGGCTGCCAGTCGGCCTGCAGCTTGAGCTTGTCGCGCTTGCGGTCGGCCAACGTGGGCATGAAGATGCCGGTCGCGAAGCCGGTTGCCGGGTCGCTGGGATCGGTGACCTCGGTGACGCCTCGTCCGCTGTTGTCCCTGAGCCAATTGGAGCCGTCCCGCCGGCTGGATTCGAGGGTCGCCGCGCCGCTGAATGTTTCGGACATCCGGCGCCGCAACTCGGCACGCAAAATGTTTTCCTCGGTTTCCTCGCGCAGCGCCGTGATACCCGCCGCGGCGCTGCTGGGCGTCAAGACGCCGCGGTCGATCGACCGGTATTCATAGCCGAGGGTGCCCTTGTACTCGTTCGTGATCTGGTAGCCGGCCTGCGCCTTGGCGCGGACGTTCCGGTACGGCAGTTGCCGATTCGTGTAGGTGGACGTTCCCTCCACGTTATAGAGCGCCAAGGGCGTTTCGTCGTCCCGGTCTTCGTAGCGGACATCGGCCGACAGCGACAGCTTGGGCATGGGCCGCGAGGTGATGCCGACCTGTGCGAGACTGGTGGTCACTTTGCCGCCCAGATCCTGGATGCCGGCCGGGGCGCCGGCCAGGCCGGCTGCCGCGAAGTTGTCGTGCTGCGAGGCCTTTGAGTAGCCCAGCTTGAAACTGAGCAACGTGGTTGGCGCGAAGCCGTAGGTGCCGGTCAGGTCGAAATGATGCGCCTGGTTGTCCGGGGGCAACGCCACGGGGTTGTTCAGTATGGGCTGGAGTCCGGGCGACAGGGGCAGCAGCGCGCCCAGGGCGTTGTAAAGCGTATCCGGGACGGACGGATTCAGGCTGCCGATGTCGTTACGGTAGAACGAGCCATAGTAGCCGCCGGACAGGCGCAGCTTGTCGCGGGCATAGGTCAGCCGGGCATCGACCTGGCTGTGGGTGGAATCGATCGGCTCAGGCAGCATCAGCGTCGCCCATCCGGTTTCGGCGCCGGTCGAGGGACCGCAGCCAGGCGCAACGGCAGAGGGGCAGGTAAAGCCGATGCCCCACAGGCGAGACCCTTCCTTCTTTTCGCCCGACATGCTG
>DATMBW010000247.1:0-2622 GCA_035559095.1 Ramlibacter sp. | reverse complement strand
ACCGACCATGATAGCCCGGCGGCGATTTTGCCGATCCCCCTGCGTCACGCGCCGGACTTCGCGCCGGCAGCAATGCAACTTCTGCCCGCTCCTCGCGGGATCGGCCGTGGGGGAATGTGACGCTTTGGCGCATGCGGGACAATCTGGCTTTGCCGCCGAGCCGCCCGCTACCCGATCTTGTCCGATTCCGTGAAATCTCCTCCCGCCTTTGCCGATCCCGGCCGCATGACGCCGGCCGAGCGCCGCGCCAGCGCCTCGCTCGCCACCATCTTCGCCGCCCGCATGCTGGGCCTGTTCCTGGTGTTGCCGGTGTTCGCACTGGAGGCGGCCAAGTACCCCGGCGGCAACGACCCCGCCCTGGTCGGGCTGGCGATGGGCATCTACGGCCTGACGCAAGCCATCCTGCAGATCCCGTTCGGCCTGGCGTCCGACCGGTTGGGCCGCAAGCGCGTGATCATCTTCGGCCTGCTGATGTTCGCCGCGGGCAGTTTTGTGGCGGCCGCGGCGACCAGCCTGACCTGGCTCATCATCGGGCGGTCGCTGCAAGGCGCCGGCGCGGTGTCGGCGGCCGTGACGGCATTGCTCGCGGACCAGACCCGCGACCAGGTGCGCACCAAGGCCATGGCCATCGTGGGCGCGAGCATCGGGCTGATGTTCGCGCTGTCGCTGGTCGCCGCGCCACTGCTGGCGGCGCGGATCGGCTTGGGCGGGCTGTTTCTCGTGACCGGCGCGCTGGCCCTGGTCTGTATCGCGGTGGTGGCCTGGTGGACGCCGGCCGAGCCGTTGCAGCACAGGAACATGCCCCGCGGCAAGCTTTCCGACGTACTCAACCATGCCGGCCTGTTGCGGCTGGACGTGGGCGTGTTCGTGCTGCACGCGGTGCAGCTGGCGATGTGGGTCGCCGTCCCCGCATTGCTGGTGCAGGCGGGGTTGCCCAAGGCGCAGCATTGGTATGTCTACCTGCCGGCGGTGCTGGGCTCGTTTCTCGTCATGGGGGCCACGCTGTTCCCGCTGGAGCGCCGCGGCTATCTGCGCGCCGTGTTCCTGGGCTCGGTGGCGATGGTGACGCTGGTGCAAGTCGGATTGGTGCTGGTGGCCGGCCGGCCGGGCATCGGCGTGCTGGGAGTGTTGCTGTTCGTGTTCTTTTGCGGCTTCAACGTCCTGGAGGCGTCCCAGCCCAGCATGGTCTCGCGGATCGCGCCGCCGCACGCCCGCGGCGGGGCCCTGGGCGTGTACAACACGCTGCAATCCCTGGGTTTGTTCGCAGGCGGGGCGGTCGGCGGCTGGCTGGCCAAGAACGTTGGAGCACAAGGCCTGTTCGCCGCTTGCGCCGCCTTGATGTTGCTATGGCTGGTGGTGGCCTGGCCCATGACGGCGCCCAGGGCGGAAAGGTCGGCCGAGGAGGTGCTGGCCGACGAGGCCCAGGCGACATAATTGGCGTTTATCGAGGCCGATGGCTCACGCCGCGGCTCATCGTCGGTCACAACCCACCCAAGTGGAGGAGCAAATTCAATGGCATCCGTCAACAAAGTCATCATCGTGGGCAACCTCGGCCGCGACCCCGAAATGCGTTCCTTCCCCAGCGGGGACCGCGTCGCCAACGTCACCATCGCCACCACCGACAAGTGGAAGGACAAGCAGACCGGCGAAATGAAGGAAGCCACGGAATGGCATCGTGTCGTTTTCAACGGCCGCCTGGCCGAGATCGTCGGCGAGTACCTGCGCAAGGGCTCCCAGGTCTACGTCGAAGGCAGCTTGCGCACCCGCAAGTGGACCGACAAGGACGGCATCGAGAAGTACACCACCGAGATTCGGGCCGACCAGATGCAGATGCTGGGCAGCCGCCAAGGCATGGGCGGTCCGGCCGCCGATGACGACGAGGGCGGCAGCCAGCGCCGCGCCGCGCCCGCGTCGCGCCCGGCTGCACCGGCGGCAGCCAAGCCCGCGTCGAAACCGGCCACCGGCTTCGACGACATGGACGACGACATTCCGTTCTAGGAGCGCTTGAGATCCCGGACTCGATCCGAGGTCCATCGCTTGAGGCGATCCATGCAGGCTGCGATGGATTGCGGTTCAAGACCGCAATGACTGCTAACCGCCATTGCGCTGGTTACGCCGTCCGCAAGAACTCGACAACAGCGCGGGCGAAGGCCTCCGGCATCTGGTCCGGCAGCGGCACCATGCCGCCTTCGAGCTCCAGATAGCGGCTCCCGGCAATCGCGTCGGCCAGCGGCCTGGCCTGCGGAAAGGCGTGCGGGTCCTGGGTCGGCGCCATCACCAGCACCGGGCAGCGGACCAGCGGCAGCCTGGTCTCCATCACATAGCGCGCCACCACGGCGTGGCCTTCGGCCGCGCGCGGCCCGGCCTTGATCGCATCCACCACGAATCGCTCGAGCAGATCGATGTCGCCTTGCGGGTACCAGGGCTGGCGAATGCGCCACAGCTCGGTCAGGTGCGAGCCGTCCGCCCTGCGCTGGACGTTGTCGACCTTCGGCGGCATGGCATGGGCCGCCCGGAACGCGGCGTCGACCAGCGCCGGCGCCGAAAGCACCGCGGCCTCCACGCGCCGCGGGAACGCCGCGGCGATTTCCGTGGCGATCACCGCGCCGGTGTGGTGGCCGA
>DATMBW010000246.1:0-7105 GCA_035559095.1 Ramlibacter sp. | reverse complement strand
GCGCGGAAGGCCCTCGTCAGGTGAGCCTGGTCGGCAAAGCCGGTTTCGGCAGCCAATTGGGCCAAGGCGGCCGCGCCGGTGTCATCGCCTGCCAGGGCAACCAGCGCCGATTCGAGACGTCGGATGCGAAGCCAGGTGCGCGGCGGCACACCCATGGCCAGACCGAACCGGCGCTCGTACTGGCGCTCGCCCAGGCCCAGGGCCCGCGCGGCGGCCGCCACGCCATCTTGCAGCAGCTCCTGCAGGGACAGCGGCGGAGCCAGCCGGGCCGCAGGATCCGAGATCGCGTGGAGCGCCTCCCAGAGCCGCTCGGCCGCGGCGGGACCGGAAGCTGCCGCCAGCAGCGCCCGATGCAGCGGACCCGCCATCTCCGCGGCTGGCGCAGTCCGCAGGTCCTGCAGCGCATCGATCAGCTCTGCCGGCGCCCATCCGAACCAGGCGCGAAGCAGCCACGGCTGGATCACCAGGCTGACGGAATGCAGCGGCCCGGCGCTGGCGGTGGCCAGCGGGCGCGTGAAAGGCCCCGTGACGAAGAAATCGGGCAGGATGCCGCCCGGTTTCGTGATCGACTCGACGCGGCCCTGCAGCACGAGGTTCACGCACGCGTAGATGTTGGCCGGCACGCGCGCGTTCACGGGTCCGGCGCATTGCGCGTCCACATGGCGCCAGATGCAGCACACCACGCACGGCGCCAGGCTGGGCGGCGCGAAGCGGACCTCCACCGTCTCGGCGCTCATTCGTACCTCAAGGCCTGGATCGGAAGGAGCCTGGAGGCCCTGCGCGCCGGATAGAAGCCGAAGAAGATGCCGACGAACGCCGAGAACCCCGCCGCCAACAGGATCGAGGCGGGGGTGATGCTGACCTGCCAGCCCGCGAACTGGCCGACGGCCCAGGTGGCGATGCCGCCGACCAGCACCCCGATGCCCCCGCCGATCAGGCTGAGCGTGACGGCTTCGATCAGGAACTGCGCCAGGATGTCCTTGCCGCGCGCGCCCACGGCCATGCGCAGGCCGATTTCACGCGTGCGCTCGGTCACGCTCACCAGCATGATGTTCATGATGCCGATGCCGCCGATCACGAGGCTGATGCCGGCCACGGCCGCCAGCAGCAGCGTCATGACGCGGCTGGACGCCTCCTGCGCCTGCAGGATTTCGGTGAGGTTGCGGATCGAGAACGGGTCGTCGGCACCGGGCTGCACCTTGAAGCGCTGGCGCAGGAGTTCCTTGATGCTTTCCTCCACCGCCTTCATGCTCTGGCCTTCGCGCACCTTGACGCTGATCGATCCGATGCGCTTGAGCCGGCCCGCCGATCCGCCCTGGATGCGGTTGCGGTAGGTGGTGATCGGCACCACCACCACGTCGTCCTGGTCCTGGCCCATCGAGTTCTGGCCCTTCTTCTCGAGCATGCCGACGATGGTGACCGGAACCTTCTTGACCCGGATCACCTGGTCCAGCGGGTCGTCGTCGCCGAACAGCTGCTGCGCGACGGTCTGGCCGATGATCGCGACCTTGGCGGATCCCTGGATTTCCGCGGCCTCGAAGAGCCGTCCGGACGCCAGCGGCCAATCGCGCGCCTCGACGTAGTCGTTGGTGGTGCCGAAGATGGAGGTGCTCCAGTTCGTGTTGCCCACGACCACCTGGGCGCCGGTGCGCAGGGACGGCGCGGCCACCTGCACTTCGGGGATTTCCCGGGCAATGGCGACCGCGTCTTCCTCGGTCAGCGCCTGGCCGGTCTGCGCGCCCAATCGCACGCCGCCGGCCGTCACACCGCCGGGCAGCACCAGCATGATGTTGGAGCCCAGGCCCTTCATCTGTTCCTGCACCCGCTCGGTTGCCCCGCGCCCCACCGCGATCATGGTGATCACGGCGCCCACGCCGATGATGATGCCCAACATGGTGAGCACGCTGCGCAGCTTGTTGGACGCCAGGGCGCGCAGCGCGGAGCGCAGGGCGGCGAGCATGTTCATGCCGGTGCCTCCGACGCGTTGTCATTGCGGCCCCGGATCAAGTCCGGGCTTGCAGCACCCGCAATCCATGGATCGCGGATCGGGCCTGGCCCGGACTCCGATCCGGGGTCCGGGATGACAGTCTGCCCGGAAATTGGAATCTGACCCCAATTAGTCTTGGGCTGCTGTACCAGGTCCTCCACGATGTGGCCATCGCGGAACACGATCTTGCGCCGCGCCCAGGCGGCGATGTCGGCTTCGTGCGTGACCAGCACCACGGTCATGCCCTGCCCATTCAGGTCCGCGAGCAGCCGCATGATGTCTTCCGACGTCTGCGAATCCAGCGCGCCGGTGGGCTCGTCGGCCAGGATCAATTGCGGGGCGTTGACCAGGGCGCGCGCGATCGCCACGCGCTGCTGCTGGCCGCCCGACAGTTCGGCCGGGGTGTGGCTGAAGCGCTCGCCCAGTCCGACCTTGTCCAGCGCCGCGATCGCCCGTTCGTGGCGCACCGCGGCCTTGATGCCCGAATACACCATGGGCAATTCGACGTTCTCCAGCGCGCTGGTGCGTGGCAAGAGGTTGAACTGCTGGAACACGAAGCCGATGCGCCGGTTGCGCACCGAGGCCAGCTGGTCGGACTGCATGCCTTGCACGGCCTCGCCGGCCAGGCGGTATTCGCCCGTCGTCGGCAGGTCCAGGCAGCCCAGGATGTTCATCAGCGTGGACTTGCCCGAGCCGGACGCGCCCATGATGGCGACGAATTCGCCCTCTTCGATGTCCAGCGAAACGCCGCGCAGGGCATGCACGGTCTGGTCCCCCATGTTGTAGACCTTGGTGAGGTCGCGCGCTTCGATCAGTGCCATAGGAGCTTGTCATTGCGGGCTTGACCCGCAATCCAGGTTTGCGCGTGCAATGGATTGCGGATCAAGTCCGCAATGACAGGCCTATTCATATCGCGTGCTTCGCTGGGAATTTGTCATTGCGGGCTCGACCCGCAATCCAGGTATTCATCTCAGAACGCCATCCGCGGCCCCGACGGCCGCGCGCCTGCGGGCGGCGCGCCCGGTGTGCTCACACCGGTGACCACGAGCGCACCTTCCTTGAGTTCGCCAGCCTCGGGGGAATTGGGCGCCACGATCAGTTCGGTGCTGGTGCCGTCCGTGATGCCCAGGCGCACGTTGAACGCCTTGGGCTTGCCGCCCTCGTCCAGCAGGTAGATGCGCCCGCGCGAGCTGGTGCGGGCGCCCGCTTCGGCCAGTATCGCGGCGTACTTCGGCTTTTGCTCGGGTGTCAGCAGCTCGCCGATGCGCGTGCGCACGTCCGCCGAGATGCGCTCGCGCGCCTTCGTCCGGTCTTCCGCCGGCAGCTCGCGCAACTGCATGAATTTGGGCCGGGCATCGGCGTAGATGGCGTCCACTTTTTCCAATTGCGAGGGCGTCAATTGCAGCTCGGCCAATAGCCGGGCGCGAAACTCGGCCGCCGCGCCGCCGGCTCCCGGCCCGCTCATCCCGCCGCCTTCGGCGCCCGCGCGCGCCGCCGGCGCGGAAGCGGCAGGGGCGGTGGCGGCAGCGACTTTCTTGCCAGCGCTGGCGGGGGCTGCCTTGGACACCGCGGCCGGCATGGGCGAAACAGGCGGCGGCGCCGGCGCGTTGGCCGCGCCCGGCGCGGATTGCGGCCGACCTTGCGGCGCCTGCGCCAGCAGTTGCGCATACTGCGCTTTCTGCTCCGCCGTGAGCATTGCGCTGATCTTGGCGCGCATCTCGGCCAGCGCCTTCTCGCGCGCGGGCCCGCGCTGATCCTCGGGCAGCTCGCGCAGCGCCATGAATTGCGGCCTCACTTCGGCGCTGATGGCGTCGAGCTTGCCTTGCTGCTGGGCCGTCAACTTCAATTCGCTCACCAGCCGTTCGCGCATGGCGGCCAGCGCACCGCCACCCCCTCCGCCGGCGGGCTGGGCCTGGGCTTGCGGCAGCCAGCTCCAGCCACCGGCGCTGCCGGTGGTGCCGTTGCCGGATGCGGGCTTTGCTCCGGGCGCGGCGGCCGGCCCCGCCGGCGCCGCGGCAGGCTCCACCCCCGCGATGCGCACGCGCAGCGCGGCGTTCGGGATCTTGAGGACGCTCTCGCGCGACTCGGTCACCACCCGCACGTTGGCGGTCATGCCCGGCAAGAGCCGGCCGCCGTTATTGGAGAACCCCACCACGGCCACATAGGTCACGACGTTGGCGACATTCTGGGCGGCCTTGCGCACCTGCCGGATCTGGCCTTCGAAGCTCTGGCCGGGGAAGGCGTCCACGGTGAAGGTGGCGCGCTGGCCGGTGCGGATGCGGCCCACGTCGCTTTCGTCGATGCTCGCGTCCACCTGCATGTCCTGCAGGTTCTGCGCGATGACGAACAGCTCCGGCGCCTGCAGGCTGGCCGCGACGGTCTGGCCTTTTTCGATGGCGCGCTTGATCACGATGCCGTTCACCGGCGACGTGATGCGGGTGCGGGCGAGGTCGATCCTGGCCTGCGCCAGCGCCGCCTGCCGCTGGGCCACATTGGCCTGCGCACTCTTGATCTGCGCGCTGGTGACGCCCAACTGCGCCTCGGCCGATTTCAACGCCTCGGTCGTCGTGTTGACGAGCGCGCGCGCCTTGTCGGCCTCGCTCTGGGCGATGAACTGCTTGTCCACCAGCATCTTCTTGCGCTCGTAGTCGCGGTTGGCCTCGGTCAGATCGACCTGGGCGCGCGACACGGCGGCGCGCCCCGCCGCCGCGTTGGCTTCGGCCGTGAGCACCGCGGCCTGCGAAGACTCCACGTCGGCCTGGGCCTGCCGCACGCGGTACTCGAAGGTTTCCGGGTCGATCAGGGCGATGAGCTGGCCCGACTTGACCTCGGAGTTGAAGTCCACGTACAGCTCCTTGATCTGGCCGGACACCTGGGTGCCCACGGAAACCTGGGTCACCGGATTCACCGCGCCCGAGGCCGACACGGTGGCTTGCAGGGGCCCGCGTTCGATCTTGCCGGTGCGGTAAACCACGTCCGCCGCACGGCCCTGGGTCCACCACCATGCGCCACCGCCCGCCAGCAGCGCCACCGCGCAGGCACCTCCGGCCCACAGCTTCCAAGAGAGCTTTTTCATGCAACCAATTGTAGGAAGGACTCTCCTGCCGGATCGCGTCGCGCGTGTATCGCCCAGGTAAAGCCGCGATTGGCTCCCGCCAGCCGCATTTCGCTCCCCTTTCCCGGCATCTCGTCCCATCGCGCTGGCCCGCAGCCGCGGCGAGCGGCACATTCCATCGCATGACAAACGCAGGAGACAAAGCCATGCAACTCACTCCGCTCATCGCCATCCACATGACGGCCGCGCTGCTGGCGGTGGCCACTGGTCCCGTCGCACTTTGGGCGCGCAAGGGCGCCACCCAGCGCCCGCGGCTGCACCGCGCCTTCGGCTACGCCTGGGTCACGCTGATGGTCGTCACCGCCGTGTCGGCGATGTTCATCCGCGACTGGACGCTGCCCAACCTGGCGGGCTTCACCCCCATCCACCTGCTGATCCCGGTGACGCTGGCCGGCCTGTTCGGCGCCTTCTGGTTCCTGGCCAAGGGGAATATCGCCGGCCACCGCAAGACCATGCAGCGCCTGTACTTTGGCGCCTGCATCGTCGCGGGCGGATTCACGCTATTGCCGGGACGCTACCTCGGCGGCCTGCTTTGGGGCCAGCTTGGCCTGATCTGAACTGCCTTTCACAAACAGGAGAACCTCATGCTGATCCAGATGCTCATCAACCAACCGCAGATGCTCTTGCCCATCGTGCAGAGAACGCCGCTATGGGTCTGGGGCCTGCTGGCCGCACTGACGTGGCTGGGCTTGAGCCAGGCCAGAAACCGTACCGCCAGCCTGACGCGGGTGGCCTTCATGCCGGTGGCGATGACGGCCTTGTCCGTCTGGGGCACGGTGTCGGCTTTCGGCAATTCGCCTCAGTTCGGCTCCGTGCTGCTGGCCTGGCTGGCCGCGGCGGCCCTGTCCCTGGCAGCCACCGCGCCGATGGCGGCGCCTGCGGGCGCCCGCTACGACGCGCGCGCCCGCCTGTTCAGCCTGCCCGGCAGCTGGGTGCCGATGGCGCTCATCCTGGGCATTTTCCTGATCAAGTACGTCGTGGGCGTCGACCTCGCCATGCAGCCCGGCTTCGCGCGGGACGCCCGCTACGCGCTGGTGACGGCCGCCCTGTACGGACTTTTCAGCGGCATCTTCATCGGCCGCGCCGCCCGGCTATGGCGATTGGCCCGCCGCCCGGCGAGCGCCGGCGGCACCCCGCCCGCGCAGCGATTGTCATTGCGGGCTTGACCCGCAATCCATGGATCCCGGATCGAGTCCGGGATGACAACCATCACGGCTTGGCGCCCGCTCAACGCCTGAATCGCAACACCTCAAGGAGAACCTCATGAATGCACTGACCCACCTGAAGGACCAGGACCTGGAACGGCTGGCGCGCAAGCGCGCAGCCGCCAAGATGGGCTGGTACGTCCACGCCCTGGTGTACATCTGCGTCAACCTCATGCTGGCCTTGCTGTCGGCCATGACCGGCGGTCAATGGGCAGTGTTCCCGGCGCTCGGCTGGGGCATCGGCCTGGCCGTGCATGGCATGGTGACCTTCCTGGTTACCGGCGGGGCCGGCCTGCAAGAGCGGCTGGTACAGCGGGAGCGCAGCCGGCTCACTCTGCAGCGCGACCCGTGGTGAAGGCGGAGAAAGCTTCATGCGAGCACGGCATTTTTCCTTGGCCACCGGCTCACCTAGAATTGGATGGTCCACGCCGGAATACCGCACCATGAGACCGCTGTCCTCCGAAGAAATCGAGCGCATCGCGCACAAGCGTGCCGGCGCCAAGCTCGGCTGGTATGTGCACGCGGCGGTGTATGTCGTGGTCAACCTGTTCGTCTTCGCGATTTCCAGCTACGCCTTCGGGGACCGGCCCTGGTCGATCTTCCCGATGCTGGGCTGGGGCCTTGGCCTGGGCCTGCATGGCATCTCGGTGTTCTTCCTGGGGGCCGGTGGCGGTTTCCGCGAGCACCTGGTGCGGCAGGAACGCGACCGGCTGCGGCGGCGCCAGGACGGCACGTGAAGCGGCCGGCATGAGGATCGACTGGATCGCGAAGCTGCAGCATCTGCTGCAGGTGCTGGCG
>DATMBW010000245.1:0-11063 GCA_035559095.1 Ramlibacter sp. | reverse complement strand
TGCACAAGTGTCGTGGCCTCGCGCCGCGGGCAGCAGCCGGGGCGCGCCCGGCATTTCGCGCGAGCGTCAGTGGACGGAGGAAAGCAGTTCCCGGATCTCGGACAGTTCGCGGCGCACGAGCAGCAGTTTTTGCGAGAACCGGTCGCGTTCCTCGGGCGGGGCGCTGTCCTCGAAATCCTCGAACGTCGAGTCCTCGACCTCGATGACTTCCACGCCCTCGAGCATCACCTCGCCCGCGCGGCGCTTGTCGCGTTCGACCTGCACCAGTTCCTGCAGCTTGTTGCGCGCGCCGCTGATCGTGAAGCCCTGGTCGTACAGCAGATCGCGGATGCGGCGGATCATCAGTACTTCGTGATGCTGGTAATAGCGCCGGTTGCCGCGGCGTTTCATGGGGCGCAGCTGCGTGAACTCCTGCTCCCAATACCGTAGCACGTGCGGCTTGACACCGCACAAATCGCTCACTTCGCCGATCGTGAAGTAGCGCTTGGCCGGTATGGAAGGGAGGGCTTTCTCCATTTAAATCAATACGGTAGGAGAGAAAGCTGCTAGGTTACTCTAAGTCAGGCCCGCTTGCAAAGCCTGATCGCGACGCCTGGCCGAACTGTTGTTTCAGTTCACTCGCCGGCCGCGCCGTTGCCCTGGATCTGTTCCTTGAGTTTGTGGCTCGCGTGGAAGGTCACCACGCGCCGCGCCTGGATCGGAATGGCTTCGCCCGTGCGCGGATTGCGCCCGGGCCGCGGCGCCTTGGTTCGGATCTGGAAATTGCCGAAGCCGGAAATCTTCACGTCCTTGCCTTCGACCAGGCTGTCTGAAATCAGGTCGAAAAACGCGTCGATCATGTCCTTGGATTCACGCTTGTTCAGGCCGATCTGCTCGAACAACAGCTCCGCCAGCTGCGCCTTGGTCAGCGCGGGCGTTTCAAGGCTCTCGACTGCGAAGTCCATGGTGTCCTCTTGCATTGTTGTTGTGAGCTCGCCCATATGGCTACCCCCTCAAGCGTGCGCCCAGTTGGCTCGCGACCCGGTCCACGATCGCCCTGACGGCGGCGTCGATCTGTTCGTCGGTCAGTGTGGCTTCGCCGCTGGCCAGCGTCAAGCGCACGGCGAAGCTTTTTTCGTGGACCCCCATGACGGACGATGCCTGCTTGGGCTTGTACACATCGAACAGCAGGGCGTCGCGCAACAGACCCCCCGTGGCCGCCGAATAGATGGCGTCCATCAAATCGCCGTGGGTGACCGTGTCGGCCACGATCAACGCGATGTCGCGCTGCGCCGGCTGGAACTTGGGCACCGCCACGAAGGCGGGAACCTGCCGTGCCACCACGGCGTCCAGGTCCAGTTCGAACAGCACGGGTGCGTGGGCCAGCTCCCAGCTCTGTCGCCAGCGCGGATGAAGTTCCCCGACGACCCCGATCTCGCGCCCGTCCAGCCAGACGGCGGCGCAGCGGCCAGGATGCATCGCCGGATGCGCGGCGGGCTTGAACTGCGCCTTGCGCGGCGACAACAAGGCCTCGACGTCGCCCTTGATGTCGTAAAAATCGGCGCCCGGGCCCTTGCGCGCCCATTGAAGGCCGTCGGCTTCGCCATACGCCAGCCCGCCCACGCGCATCGGCTGGTGGATGCCTTTGACCGTGGCGTCCGTGGTGACCACGGAAGAATCGCGCAGGAACACACGGCCCAGCTCGAACACCCGGACCCGCTCGGCCTTGCGATCGAGGTTGAACCTGAGCACCTGCAGTAACGAACCCAGCAGCGACGAGCGCATCACGCTCATCTGGCTGGCGATCGGGTTGAGCAGCCGGATCGGTTCGAGGTTGCCGGCCAGATCACGCTCCCAGCTCTCTTCGACGAAACTGAAGTTGATCGTCTCCTGGTACCCGAGCGCCGCCAGCAGCCGGCGCACCGCGAAACGGCTACGCGTGGCCTCGGGCGGCAGCTTGGCCGTGATGGGCGCCAGCGGCGGCGTGGTCGGCAGCTTGCCGTAGCCGATGACGCGCACGACTTCTTCGATCAGGTCTTCCTCGATCGTCAGGTCGAAGCGGTACGCGGGCGGTTTCACCGTGAGCACCCCGTTGGAGCCGCTCGGTGGCAGTCCGAGGCGCGACAGCGCTTCAGCGCATTGCTGCTCGCTCACCGGCATGCCGATGACCTTGGCCGCGCGCGCCACGCGCAAGCTGACCGGCCTTTGCTCGGGCAGCTTGACGGCCTGGTCGTCCATCGGCCCCGCTTCGCCGCCGCAGATCTCGAGGATCAGGCGCGTGATGTGCTCGATGTGTTCGGCGGTCTGGCTCGGGTCCACGCCGCGCTCGAAACGATGGCCCGCGTCGGTGGAGAAGTTGTACCTGCGCGATCTGCCCTGGATGGCCTGGGGCCACCAGAACGCGGCCTCCACGTAGACGTTGCGCGTCTCGTCGGAAACCGCCGTCGAGTCTCCGCCCATGATGCCGGCGAGCGACTCCACCTGGCGGGCATCGGCGATCACGCCCACGGTCTCGTCCACCGTCACCGTGTTGCCGTTCAGCAGCTTGAGCGTCTCGCCGGGTCTGCCCCAGCGCACTTCGAGCGCGCCATGAATCTTGTCGTAGTCGAAGATGTGCGACGGGCGACCGAACTCGAACATCACGTAGTTCGAGATGTCGACCAGGGCCGAGACGCTGCGCTGGCCGCAGCGCGCCAGGCGCTCCACCATCCATGGCGGCGTCGCGGCGCGCGTATCGACATTGCGCACGATGCGGCCGGAAAACCGGCCGCACAGGTCGGGGGCAGCCACCGTGACCTTCAGCTTCGCGTCGTGGGCGGGCTCGACGGGCGGGAACCCGGGTTGCCTCAGCGGGCTGCCGGTCAGCGCCGACAGTTCGCGCGCGACGCCAAAGACGCTGAGGGCGTGCGCCAGGTTGGGCGTGAGTTTCAGCGTGAACAGCATGTCGTCGAGCTGGAGAACCTCGCGTACATCGGCGCCCACTGCGGCGTCGGCCGACAGCTCCAGCAGCCCGGCATGGTCGTCGGTGAGCTGCAGTTCGCGCGCCGAACACAGCATGCCCTGGCTCTCGACGCCGCGCAGCTTGCCCAGCTTGATCTGGTAGCGCTTGCCGTCCTCTCCGGCGGGGAGTTCGGCGCCCACCAGCGCGCACGGCACTTTGATGCCCGCGCGTGCATTGGGCGCACCGCAGACGATGTTGAGCAGGGCGCCCTGCCCGGCATCGACCTGGCACACGCGCAGCCGGTCGGCGTCAGGGTGCCGCACGGCTTGCACGATCTCCCCGACGACGATACCCGTGAACGGCGGCGCGACCGGTCGAAGTTCCTCCACCTCCAGGCCCCCCATGGTGAGGGTGTCTGCAAGTTCTTGCGTGGCCAGCGGCGGATTGCAGAATTCGCGTAGCCAGGACTCTGGGAATTGCATCTTGTCGGTGTCGAAGTTCGGATTTAGCGGAATTGGCGCAGGAAACGGATGTCGCCGTCGAAGTACAGGCGCAGGTCGTTCACGCCGTAGCGCAGCATGGTGAGGCGGTCGGGTCCCATGCCAAAGGCAAAGCCGATGTACTTCTCGGGGTCCAGTCCCATGTTGCGCACGACGGCCGGGTGCACCTGGCCCGACCCGCACACTTCCAGCCATCGGCCGGCCAGCGGGCCGCTCTGGAACTGGATGTCGATCTCGGCGCTCGGTTCGGTGAACGGGAAGAAGCTGGGCCGGAACCGCAGCGCCAGATCGTCGCTCTCGAAAAAGGTGCGGCAAAAATCGGTGAACACGACCTTGAGGTCCTTGAAGCTCACGTTTTCGCCGAGCCACAAGCCTTCGCACTGGTGGAACATCGGCGAATGCGTCGCGTCGCTGTCCACGCGGTAGGTGCGGCCGGGGGCGATGACGCGAATCTCGGGCATCGTGCCGCCCGCCCTCACCCGCTCGGCGTATTTCCTGATGTGGGCATGCGCGTAGCGCACCTGCATCGGGCTGGTGTGCGGCCGCAGGTTGTACGGGATGCCGTCTTCGCCCTTGATGTCCACGTAGAACGTGTCCTGCATCGAGCGCGCGGGATGGTTGGGCGGGTTGTTGAGCGACGTGAAGCTGTGCCAGTCGCTTTCGATCTCGGGGCCGTCGGCCACGTCGAACCCCATGCTCGCGAAGATCAGCTCGATGCGCTCCATGGTCAGGCTGACCGGATGCAGGCCGCCGGGCTCCCGGGCCCGTCCGGGCAGCGACACGTCCAGGGCCTCGGCCTTGAGCTGCGCATCGAGCTCCGCATCGGCCAGCGCCTGGCGCCGGTCATTGAGGGCCGCTTCGATCGCCTGCTTGGCCGCGTTGATCGCCGCGCCGCGCGTCTTCTTCTCTTCCACGCCCAGCGCGGCCATGCCCTTCATCAGTTCGGTGATGCGGCCTGCCTTGCCGATGAACTGCGCTTTCGCGTCTTCCAGTTCCGCGGGGGTCCTGGCGCCGGCGAATGCGGCGCGGGCGTCGTCGACGATGGAGGTGAGTGGAGTGATGATCATGAAAAAAACAGGGCTAGCGCTTCTCAGCCCTAGCCCCGTCCTTGTAGGTTGCACCAAGCGCCGCCCTCGCGGACGGCGCCCCCGCCAACTCAAGCAGCCAGCCTGGCCTTGACTTGCTCCACGATGCCGGCAAATGCCGCCTTGTCGTGCACCGCGATGTCCGCCAGCACTTTGCGGTCGATGTCGATGCCGGCCTTGCGGATGCCGTTGGCGAATTGGCTGTAGGTCAGGCCCAGCTCACGGGCCGCCGCATTGATGCGGGCGATCCACAGCTGGCGGAAGACGCGCTTTTTCGTGCGACGGTCGCGGTAGGCGTATTGCCCGGCCTTCATCACCGCCTCTTTGGCGATGCGGAAGACGTTGCCGCGGCGGCCGCGGAAGCCCTTGGACAGGGCGAGAACTTTCTTGTGGCGGGCGCGAGCCGTTACACCACGTTTGACGCGAGGCATATGAGTTTCTCCTTGTTCGTCAGCGGGTCAAAGACCGGCGAAGGGCAACATCTGCGCAATGTGACCCATGTTGGTCTCATGCACAGCCGTCGGGCCCCGCAGGTGGCGCTTGTTCTTGGTGGTCTTCTTGGTCAGGATGTGACGCTTGAAGGCCTGTGCGCGCTTGACGGTCCCGCCGGGACGAACGCGGAAACGTTTCTTCGCTCCGCTCTTGGTCTTCATCTTGGGCATGTGAATGCTCCTTTTACCTTGTGCTCGTGAGGCGCCGCGAAGTCCTTCCGCGTCTTGATGGCCCCGAGCCACTTATGTGGCGAGTTTTAAGCTCTCCACTTGTGTGGCGAGTCCGTAAACCCGCCACTTGTGCGGCGAGCCCAACGAGCTCGCCTTTCATCGCCCCCGCAGGGACTTTGATCCTTACCTACGCCGAAGCCGGCTGAGAGGCTTCCGCCACCGGCTTTGCAGCCACCTTCTTCTTGCCCGGCGCGATCATCATGATCATCTGCCGGCCTTCCAGCTTGGGAAACTGCTCCACCACGATCTGGTCCGCCAGCTCGTCGCGGATCCGGTTCAGCAGCGCCATCCCGATTTCCTGGTGCGTGATCTCGCGCCCCCGGAAGCGCAGCGTGATCTTGCACTTGTCGCCTTCGGCCAGGAAGCGCCTGATATTGCGCATCTTGATGTTGTAGTCACCGTCGTCGGTGCCCGGCCGGAACTTGACTTCCTTGATTTCAATAACCGTCTGCTTGGCTTTCGCTTCCGCCGCCTTCTTCTGTTCCTGGTACTTGAACTTGCCGTAGTCCATCAGTCGGCAGACCGGCGGATTCGCCGTGGCGGCGATTTCGACCAGGTCCACGTCCAGTTCGCCTGCCATTCGCAGCGCCTCAGACAGACTGACGATACCCAGCGGTTCGTTCTCGGGCCCCGAGAGGCGTACTTCCGGGGCCATGATTTCCCGGTTCAGGCGGTGCTTGCGTTCCTCGCGTTGGCGTCGGTCGCGAAATTCAGTAGCGATGGTCCAATCCTTCTAAAACGTTGCTACCCCAGGGTAGCGAAAACTGCGGCGGTGTCGCGCGGGCAGGCAGCCAGACGTGGGGTTTCAGCCTTTGCACAGGCACGGGTGTCGGACCGCACCGGAACAAATCAACGCTTGTTGGCGATGTCCGACGCCACCTTCCCGGAGAAGTCGGCCAGGGACATCGCGCCGAGGTCCTGGTTGCCCCGGGCGCGCACTGCGACAGCACCAGCGGCCTTCTCCTTGTCGCCTACGACCAGGATCAACGGCAGCTTCTGCATCGAATGCTCGCGTATTTTATACGTAATTTTCTCGTTGCGCAGGTCGAGCTCTACCCTAAGCCCTTGATTTAGCAGCGATTTGGCCACTTCGCGGGCGTAATCGGCCTGGGAATCCGTGATGTTCAGCACGGCCACCTGCACCGGGGCCAGCCACAACGGCAGTGCCCCGGCGTGCTGCTCGATCAGAATTCCGATGAAACGCTCCATGCTGCCGACGATCGCGCGGTGCAGCATCACGGGCCGGTGGCGCGCCCCGTCCTCGCCCACGTACTCGGCGTCCAGCCGCTCGGCCATCGAGAAATCGACCTGGATCGTGCCGCACTGCCACTGCCGGCCGATCGCGTCCTTGAGCGTGTATTCGACCTTTGGCCCGTAAAAGGCGCCCTCGCCGGCCGAGATCTCGAAATCGCAGCCGGAGGCGCGCATGCTCTCCATCAGCGCTTGCTCGGCCTTGTCCCAGCTCTCGTCGGAGCCGATGCGCTTGTCCGGCCGGGTGGCGACCTTGTAGATGATGTCGGTGAAGCCGAAGTCCAGGTAAACCTTCTGCAGCAGGGCCGTGTAGGCCGAGCACTCGGGCAGGATCTGGTCCTCGGTGCAGAAGATGTGGCCGTCGTCCTGCGTGAAGCCGCGCACGCGCATGAGTCCGTGCAGCCCGCCCGTCGGCTCGTTGCGGTGGCAGGCGCCGAACTCGCCGTAACGCAGCGGCAGGTCGCGGTAGCTCTTGATGCCCTGCTTGAAGATCAGGATGTGGCCGGGGCAGTTCATCGGCTTGAGCGCGTACTCGCGCTTTTCCGACTCGGTCGTGAACATGTTCTCGCGGTACTTGTCCCAGTGCCCGGTCTTTTCCCACAGCGACTTGTCCAGCAGTTGAGGGCCCTTGACCTCCTGGTAGCCGTTCTCGCGGTACACGCGGCGCATGTACTGCTCCACCTCCTGCCACAGCGACCAGCCCTTGGGATGCCAGAACACGACACCGGGCGCGTGATCGTCGATGTGGAACAGGTCCAGTTCGCGCCCCAACCTGCGGTGGTCGCGCTTTTCCGCCTCTTCCAGCATGGTGAGGTATTGCTGCAGCTCCTCTTTCGTCGCCCAGGCGGTGCCGTAGATGCGCTGCAGCATCTCGTTGCGGTGGTCGCCGCGCCAGTAGGCGCCGGCCACCTTCATCAGCTTGAAGAATTTCAGCTTGCCCGTGCTCGGCACGTGGGGCCCGCGGCACAGGTCTTCGAACCTGCCTTCCCGGTACAGCGACACATCCTCATTGGCTGGAATACCGGCGATGATCTCGGCCTTGTATTTCTCGCCGATGCTCTTGAAGTACTCGACGGCCTCGTCGCGCGGCAGCACACGCCGCGTCACGGGCTCATCCTTGGCCGCCAGTTCCGACATGCGCTTTTCGATTGCGGCCAGGTCTTCCAGCGTGAACGGGCGCTTGTACGAGAAGTCGTAATAAAAGCCGTTCTCGATCACCGGGCCGATGGTGACCTGCGCATCGGGAAACAGCTCCTTGACCGCGTAGGCCAGCAGGTGCGCCGTCGAGTGCCGGATCACCTCCAGGCCATCCGGGTCCTTGGCCGTCACGATGGAAACGGGACTGTCCTTGGCGATGGTGTAGGCGGTATCGACCACCTTGCCGTCGACCTTGCCGGCGATGGCGGCCTTGGCCAGCCCGGGGCCGATCGACGCGGCGACCCCGGCCACAGTGACCGGGCCGGGATACTCACGTTGGGAACCGTCGGGAAGCGTGACTTGGATCATGAAGAAAAAATGTCCAGGGATGAATCAAAAAGCGCGGCCTGCAGCCGCGCTTTTCCTGGGGATCTGGGGAGCTTCAGGGCACGCGACTACCCGGCCTTCAGAGGGCCGTGGAACCTTCCGGCGTAGTTCGCGGTGTCATAACCAGGGTGCCTTTCTCGCTCTTGTGGCCGCACTGCGCGTTAGGCAGTGCACCGGCGTATTTTAACCCGCCGCACCGGCTGCCACGAAGCCCGTGCCCTCGCAGCGCGGGCAGGTCGTGATGACCGTCTGCTTTTCAACCTCGAAGTGCTCGTTGATGTTCTCGCTGTCGATACGCAGCTCGCCGGTGCCGCTGCAATCCGGACAGCGCATCTGGTCGAGCTTTCCGGCATCGAAAACACCCGTCTTTTGGTGGGAATCGGGCATGTGGTCCTCCCCCGACCTGAAAGCGTGCAACTCTACCGGCTAATCGGAAAAACGACAAATCTCGTTGCCTCCCGGCTCACGTCAATCCTTGTCGAAGACGACCGGCTGGGCCGGCCGCGCATTCACTTGCAACTGGAACAGGTCCGGGCGGGCGTAGTGGCCAACCACGTCCAGGCTGCGCCGCGCCATGCCGACTTTTTCCAGCACCACGTCGGCGTAGAGAATGCCCTGCGTCTCGTGCAGGGGGCCGGCCACGATCTTGCCGCCCGGCGCGACCACCACCGAGTCACCGCCGTTGATCCATTCGTCGTCGTTCGGGAAGAGCTGCGCCTTGCCCGGCAGGGTCGCCGGGATGTCGCGGCCGCGGAACGCAATGCAGCTGCCAAGCACCCAGCAGCCGCCCTCGCGCGCGATGTGCTGCATCGAAGCGAGCCAGCATTCGCCGCTGTCGTAAGTGGGCGCGACATAGATGTCCACGCCTTGGGCGTACATGGCGCAGCGCGCGAGCGGCAGGTAATTTTCCCAGCAGATCAGCGCACCGACCCGTCCGCACGGCGTGTCGACCGCCTTCAACCCGCTCGCGTCGCCGAAGCCCCAGACCATGCGCTCCGGGCTGGTCGGCATCACTTTGCGGTGACGGTTGAGCACCTCACCGTCCGGGCCCACGGTGACCACGGTGTTGTACAGCGTGTTGCGGCTGAAGCCGGCGTCGCGTTCCTGGATGCCGCACACGACCGTGACGCCGTGCTGGCGGGCGGCTTGCCGCAAAGGCGCGAGATCGTCGCGCGAAAGATCCACGCAATTGCTGCGAAGCCGCGCGTGCAACTGCTCGGCCAGAGCCATGTCGGTTCCCGGACGCAGGCGCCACACCCAGGCCGGGTAGCCCGGAACAAAGGCCTCGGGCAGGACGACCAGTTGCGCTCCTGCCTGGGCAGCCTCGGCAACCGCCGCCACTGCCTTGTCCAGCGTCGCGGCGAGGTCGAGGAACGCGGGAGCAACCTGCACGAGTGCGACGCGGGCCATGGCTCAGCCCTCCGCGGCCTGAAGCTCGAGCAGGATGCCGCTGAAACGACGGCCGTCAACCGTGAGGAAGGCTTTCATGGCGGGTCTCCTTGTGGGAAATCGAAGCATAAGCTCGATCCCACCGCGCGTGGGAACCTGCGCCGGAACGGTCGTCGGCACAACGAAAAAGGCCCGGCGGTAGTCAACCGCCGGGCCCGGTGCGCAACCCTCGTGGTCAGGCCTGCTTGCGGTCGAAGAACTGCTCGTCTTCGGTCGAACCCTTGAGCGCGGCAGTGGACGCCTGGGCTTCGATGGTCGTGGTGACCGAATCGAAGTAACCGGTACCCACTTCGCGCTGGTGCTTCACCGCCGTGAAGCCCCGGTCGGCGGCGGCGAATTCGGCCTGCTGCAACTCGACGAACGCGGTCATGTTGTTGCGGGCGTAGCCGTAGGCCAGGTTGAACATCGAGTAGTTCAGGCTGTGGAAGCCCGCCAGCGTGATGAACTGGAACTTGTAGCCCATGGCGCCCAGCTCCTTCTGGAACCTGGCGATGGTGGCGTCGTCCAGGTTCTTCTTCCAGTTGAAGGACGGCGAGCAGTTGTAGGCCAGCAGCTTGCCCGGGAACTTGGCATGGATCGCGTCGGCGAAGGCCTTGGCGAACGCCAGGTCGGGCGTGCCGGTTTCGCACCAGATCAGGTCGGCGTACTCGGCATAGGCCAGGCCGCGGCTGATCGACTGCTCCAGGCCCTTGCGGCTGCGGTAGAAACCTTCCACCGTGCGCTCGCCGGTGAAGAAGGGCTTGTCGTTGTCGTCCACGTCGGTCGTGACCAGGTCGGCAGCTTCGGCGTCGGTGCGGGCCAGCAGGATGGTGGGCGTGCCCATCACGTCGGCGGCCAGCCGCGCGGCGACCAGCTTGGACACGGCGTCGCGCGTGGAAACCAGCACCTTGCCGCCCATGTGGCCGCATTTCTTCGCGGCGGCCAGCTGGTCCTCGAAGTGCACGCCGGCGGCGCCCGCCTCGATCATGGCCTTCATCAGCTCGAATGCATTCAGGACGCCGCCGAAGCCGGCCTCGGCATCGGCCACGATCGGGGCGAAGTAGTCGACAAAGCCCTCGTCACCGGGGTTCTTGCCTTCGCTCCACTGGATCTGGTCGGCGCGGGTGAAGGTCGCGTTGATCTTCTTGACCACCTTCGGCACGGAATCCACGGAGTAAAGCGACTGGTCGGGGTACATCTCGCCGTTGCTGTTGGCGTCGCCCGCCACCTGCCACCCGGACAGGTAGACGGCTTTCAGGCCGGCCTTGATCTGCTGCATGGCCTGGTTGCCGGTGAGCGCGCCCAGCGTGTTGACGAAGGGTTCGGTGTTGATCATGTTCCACAGCTTTTCGGAGCCGCGCTTGGCCAGCGTGTGTTCGACCTGGAGCGAGCCGCGCAGTTTGACCACGTCGGCGGCGCTGTAGCTGCGCTTGATACCTTTCCAGCGCGGGTTTTCGGCCCAGTCTTTTTCGAGCTGGGCAATTTGCTGTTCGCGGGTCAAGTGGGTCCAGGATGTCATGGTGCGCTCCAAAGTTGATCTGAAAAACTGTTCGGTCCGCTGTGCATGGGTGCGATGCCGATGAATCAACTTTAGTCTTGTACAAGAGTTTTCGCATCTCTTATGTCTTATACA
>DATMBW010000244.1:0-2619 GCA_035559095.1 Ramlibacter sp. | reverse complement strand
CGCTTCTGCGCGATCACTTTCGGCCATGTGATCCTCGCAGTCGATCAAGTGTCGCTTTGCGCGGCGCGAGCACATGAACAGGTTCATGTGCGCCAATACGAACGATGGGGCCCGTTTTTTATCCCCGCATACCTTCTGTCGAGCCTGGTGCAAGTGGCGCGCGGCCGCCGCCCCTACCTCGACAATCGATTTGAACTCGAGGCTTATGCAAGCGCGGACTGCGCGCCCAGGGAGGTAAACCCATGAAAGCCGAAGATCTGCGAGCGGTCCAGGCACCGCTGAAGGAGCGCTATCGCGAGAGGCCCTCGGCCGCGCTCATCACGCTGCGCGCACAGGGCCGATTGGGCGACGGCGTCACGTGCAGGATCGAAACCGGCAAGGCGCTGGTGGCCGCGGGGCTGCATCCGGCAACCGGCGGTACCGGCCTGGGCGCGTGTTCCGGCGACATGTTGCTGGAGGCGCTGGCCGCTTGCGCGGGAGTCACCATGAATGCGGTCGCGACGGCACTTGGAATCGAGCTGCGGGAGGCGTCGGTGCAGGCCGAGGGCGATCTGGACTTCCGCGGCACCTTGGGCCTGTCCAGGGAAACGCCCGTCGGTTTCCAGAACATCCGCCTGCGGTTCACGCTGGACACCGACGCGTCGCAGGAAGACGTGGCGACGCTGGTACGCCTGACCGAGCGGTATTGCGTGGTCTACCAGACCTTGGCCCATGCGCCGGCGGTCGTGGTGACGACGCAGCGTGCGGATGGCAAGCACGGCTAAGTTAAGGCCACGGATGACTCACCGTGGGCACGGCCGTGAAAACCTGAAGAAATTTTCCGCCGCCTGTCGAAATGGCACTGGCTTGCGCGTCATTGTCATAGCGGCGCATGATGCTCCGCGACAACCCAACAGGAGTGCGACATGCAATACATACTGCTCATCTACGGCAACGAGGCCGCGATGCAATCCGCCACCGAATCGCAGATCGCGCAGATGCGCGACGCGTACGGCGCCTACAGCGAAGCACTGAAGAAGGCCGGCGTGATGTTGGGAGGCGAGCGCCTGAAGCCCGCTGCTTCGGCCACGACGGTGCGCGTGGCCAACGGCAAGACCGAAGTGCTCAACGGCCCCTATGCCGATACCAAGGAGCAACTGGGCGGCTTTTACCTGATCGACGCGCCCGACCTCGACGCCGCGCTGTCCTGGGCCGCCCGCTGCCCGGGCGCCAGCAGCGGCACGCTGGAGGTCCGCCCGATCTGGCCGATGTAGCCGCGATGGCGGACGCCCGGTTTGCACGGCAAGCCGCCGAAGCTGCCGCACGCCGAAGCTACGGCAAGCTGGTCGCCTTTCTCGCGGCGCGCACGCGCGACGTGGCGGGCGCCGAAGACGCGCTGGCCGAAGCGTTCGCCGCGGCCCTGGCTGCCTGGCCCGAGCGCGGCGTGCCGGACAACCCCGAGGCCTGGCTGCTGACGGTGGCCCGGCGCAAGATGATCGACGCGGTGCGCGAGCGGCAACACCACGAGGGCGCTGCCGAACACCTCGCCCTGCTGGCGGAACTGGCCGAAGGCGAGGAGGGCGACGCCATTCCGGACGACCGGCTGGCGCTGATGTTCGCTTGCGCCCATCCGGCGATCGAGGCGGGCGTTCGCGCGCCGCTGATGCTGCAGACCATCCTGGGCTTCGACGCGGCCGCGATCGCATCGGCCTTCCTGGTCTCACCCGCGACGATGGGCCAGCGGCTGGTGCGGGCCAAGAGCCGCATCCGCCAGGCGGGCGTCCCGTTTCGCGTTCCCGGCCAGGCCGATCTGCGCGAGCGGCTGGCCGCCGTGCTCGACGCCATCTATGCCGCCTACGCCGAAGGCTGGGCGGACGCTGCGGGTACCGACGCGCGACGGCGCAATCTGGCCGAAGAGGCGATCTGGCTCGGCCGCTTGCTCGTGTCCCTGCTGCCACAAGAGCCCGAAGCCCTGGGCCTGCTGTCGCTCATGCTGCATGCGCAGGCTCGCCGCCGGGCCAGGCGCGATGCCGAGGGCGCCTACGTGCCGCTCGACCAGCAGGACGTGACGTTGTGGGACGAACAACTTATCGGGCAAGCCGAGGCCCTGCTGCGACAGGCCAGCGCGCTGCATGGCATCGGCCGCTTCCAGCTGGAGGCAGCGGTTCAATCGGCCCATGTGGTGCGCCGGCGCACCGGCCGCGCGGATTGGACCGCGATCGAGCGGCTTTATGAAGCGCTGGAGGCGCTGACGGGCTCGCCCGTCGTCAGCATCAACCGCGCAATTGCCATTGCGCAAACGCAAGGGCCGCAAGCCGGCTTGCAACTGCTCGACGCGCTGGCCGCCGACGCGCGCATGGCCGACTACCAGCCCTACTGGGCGGCCCGGGCCGGCCTGCTCGCGCGCACCGGCGAGGCCGCGCAGGCCGCCAGCGCGTACGAGCGCGCCATCGGGCTGGAGCGCGACCCGGCGGTGCGGCAATTCCTGCAGCGGCAGCGCGAGGCCGTGCAGGGGCACTAGGGCCTGTTTACACTATTCTTGCCAGATGCGTTGCGATCAGAAGGGGTCAGCCGCTAGGCGCGGAACACGGCCTGGGTTGCACACCCCGCCGTGTTCCGTAACAACGCGGATGGCCCCTT
>DATMBW010000243.1:0-4436 GCA_035559095.1 Ramlibacter sp. | reverse complement strand
GTTTTGGGTCACGACGAACGCCCAACGCCGAACGCTCAACCTTTCCCGCATGATCCGGCTTTCGGAAATCAAACTCACGCTGGCGCAGGCCGAACAGCCGCAAGCCGCGCTGCGGGCCGCCGCGTCACGGGTGCTGGGTCTCGGGGAAAGCGATTTGGGGCCGCTGCAGGTCTTCAAACGCAGCTTCGATGCGCGCAAGGCCGAATTGATTGCCGTGTACATCGTGGACGTGGCCCTGGCCGATGACGCGCGCGAAACGGCGGTGCTCGCCGGTTTTCCCGGCCATCCGCACATAGGCCGCACGCCCGACATGGAGTGGCATCCGCCGGTGCAAGTGCGCAGCGCCCTGGCGCAGCGGCCCGTGGTCGTCGGCTTCGGCCCGTGCGGCATTTTCGCGGCGCTGGTGCTGGCGCAGATGGGCCTGCGCCCCATCGTGCTGGAGCGCGGCAAGAAAGTGCGCGAACGCACCCGCGACACCTGGGGCCTGTGGCGCAAGCGCGTGCTCGATCCGGAAAGCAACGTGCAGTTCGGCGAAGGCGGAGCCGGCACCTTCTCCGACGGCAAGCTCTACAGCCAGATCAAGGATCCGCGCCACCTGGGCCGCAAGGTGATGAACGAGTTCGTCAAGGCCGGCGCGCCCGAGGAGATCCTCTACGTCGCTCATCCGCACATCGGCACCTTCAAACTCGTGAAGGTGGTGGAGAACATGCGCGAGCAGATCACCGCCCTGGGCGGCGAAATCCGCTTCCAGCACCGTGTGGCCGACCTGCTGATCGAGGACGGCCCCGACGGCCGGCAGGTGCGCGGCCTCACGGTGCTGAACCAGGCCAGCGGCGCCGTCGCGGAAATGCGCGCCGAGCACGTCGTGATTGCCCTGGGCCACAGCGCTCGCGACACCTTCGAGATGCTGCACGAGCGCGGCGTGACCATGGAGGCCAAGGCGTTTTCCATCGGCTTTCGCATCGAGCATCCGCAAGGCGTGGTCGACCGCGCGCGGTGGGGCCGCCACGCCGGCCACCCGCTATTGGGCGCCGCGGACTACAAATTGGTGCACCACGCCGGCAACGGGCGTACGGTGTACAGCTTCTGCATGTGCCCGGGTGGCACGGTCGTCGCCGCGACTTCGGAGCCGCAACGCGTGGTCACCAACGGCATGAGCCAGTACTCGCGCAACGAGCGCAACGCCAACGCGGGCATGGTGGTGGGAATCGACCCGCGCGACTACCCGGGCGGACCGCTGGCCGGCGTCGAGTTGCAGCGCAGGCTCGAATCGGATGCCTTCGTGCTTGGCGGCGGCAACTACAACGCGCCGGGCCAGTTGGTGGGGGATTTCATCGCCGGCCGGGCGTCCACCCAGTTAGGCGGGGTGGAGCCCTCCTACAAGCCGGGCGTCACGCTGGGCGACCTGGGCAGCGCGCTGCCCGGATACGCGATCGGGGCGTTGCGTGAAGCCCTGCCCGCGTTCGGCCGCAAGCTCGGTGGTTTCGACATGCCGGACGCGGTGTTGACCGGCGTTGAAACCCGCACCTCATCGCCGCTGAAAATCATCCGCGGCAAGGACTACCAGAGCCTGAACGTGCGCGGCCTTTACCCGGCCGGCGAAGGCGCCGGTTACGCCGGCGGCATTCTGTCGGCGGGGGTGGACGGGATCAGGGTGGGTGAGGCGGTGGCACTGCAAATAGCGTCATCCCTGGCTGCACCCATGGATTGCGGATCGGGCCTGCTCCGGACTTGATCCGGGGTCCGCAATGACAAGGCAACGGGTCTATGCCGCAGTGATACCCCCATCAGGCTGTCACCGCGGGCTTGACCCGGGATCCATGGATCAGGCCGACTGCAGCGCCGCGATCCGCTCCTCGATCGGCGGGTGCGTGGAGAACAGCTTGCCCACGCCCGACGTGATGCCGAAGGCCTGGATGCTCTTGGGCAGTTCGCCCGGCACCATGCCGCCCAACCGGGCCAGCGCGTTGATCATGGGCTGCTTGCGGCCCACCAATTGGGCCGAGCCGGCGTCGGCGCGGAATTCGCGCTGACGGGAGAACCAGGCCACGATGATGGCGGCCAGGAAGCCCAGCAGGATATCCAGCACGATGGTGCTCACGTAGTAACCGATGCCGGGGCCCGACCGATCGCTGCCGCGGCTGAGAAAACTGTCCACCGCGTAGCTGATCACACGCGACAGGAACACGACGAAGGTGTTCATCACGCCCTGGATCAGCGTCATCGTCACCATGTCGCCGTTGGCGATGTGGGCCACCTCGTGGCCGATCACGGCCTCCACTTCCTCGCGCGTCATGCCCTGCAGCAGCCCGGTGGACACCGCCACCAGGGCGCTGTTCTTGAAGGCGCCCGTGGCGAAAGCGTTGGGTTCACCCTCGAAAATGCCGACCTCGGGCATGCCGATGCCGGCCTTGTCGGCAAACCTGCGCACGGTCTCGACGATCCACGCTTCGTCCTGGTTGCGCGGCTGCTCGATCACCTGCACGCCCGCGCTCCATTTGGCCACCGGCTTGGAAATCAGCAGCGAAATGATCGCGCCGCCAAAGCCCATGATCGCCGCGAAAACGAGCAGCGCTCCCAGGTTCAGGCCGTTGGCCGTGAGGTAGCGATTGACGCCCAGCAGGCTGGCGACGATGCCCAGCACCACCACGACGGCGAGGTTGGTAAGGACAAACAGAACGATGCGTTTCATGGAATCTCCGGAGATGGACACGGTTCACCCGCGGCACAGATGAGGATGGGGATCCCCAATTCAAGTGCGCGAAGTTGCAGATGGCATTGTTGTTCTCTGATTCTTGCGCCCTGCGGGACGAAATACGAGGGGGTCATCATAGAAGGAAATGTCCTCGTTGCCGCGCCACCAGCCCGGGACGCCCAGCAGGGGCAACGGCGTGAACGGTTTGGCGGCCACCCGGTCGGTTTCCAGCTGTGCGGCGAGCCAACTGTCGAGCGAGCCCTCCGGTTCGGACACTGCGTTGGCGCGCCAGATGTGGGCGGTAACGTCTTTTCGGGGCGAAACCAGTTTCTCCAGCAGGGCATGGCCGAACACCACCAGCGCCGCCGCGCGCCACAGTGGCCGCAAATCCACGAACAGGCGCCGCCAGTCCCGGTCCAGCAGTGCGTCCCACAGGGCGGGCGGCGCGGCCAGCACAGCTCCGCTCTCGTCGAACAGGGTGATCGCGTCGCGCAGCGGGCCGCGCCGCGGCCCCACGCCGCAGCGGGCAATCTCGGCGGCCTGCATCGCGTTGAGGCGGCCCTTTGCCCGCGGGAACCGCAGCCACACCAGGCCGTTGAAGAAGTCGTGGAGATTGTCGCGGGTGGGGACGACGGCGGTGCGCGCGACGAATGCCTCGTACGCTTCGCCCGCCGGCAGGCTGGACGCGGCGGCGAAGCACGGCACGGCAGGGCCGCGTGCCTGTTCCCGCAAGCCGGACAGGGCGAGCGCGGCACTCGCGCCGGATTGCACGACTTGCCGGCCGGCGTCGAGCCACGGGCGGTAAGGCGCGAACCAGGGATCTCCCGCGTGCACCGCGTCCAGTTGCTGCAGCGCCGCGGCGTTCACGCTGGCGGCGCAGTGAACTGGACCTTGCTCGGCCGTTTGTCGGGACTCAGCGCGAACAGCTCGGGATGCTTCCTGAACAGCTTCAGCGAACTGGCGCTCTTGCCC
The DNA here is from genome assembly GCA_035559095.1 of Ramlibacter sp. GTDB lineage: Bacteria > Pseudomonadota > Gammaproteobacteria > Burkholderiales > Burkholderiaceae_C > Ramlibacter. The sequence continues at coordinate 769 of DATMBW010000243.1, read as the reverse complement.
AGCAGTTTGCCGGCGCGCAGCAATTGCGCCGCCTGGTTCAACTCCACCGGCTCGCCGCCGCGCAATTCGGGCACCACCTGCAGGATGCGCAGCACGTCGTCGGGCCAGGCCGGCTTGGGCGGCGCGGCGCGGGACCTCGCGCGGCCCGGCGTCCGGCCGGACGGCTTGGGTGCCGCGGCCCGGGCGCCGTGATGCTGTATGTCGACGAACTCGTCGTACACGCCGGTGATCTCCTCGCCGGTCTTGCCCTTCTGGCCGATGCCGCAGACGCGGCAGCCTTTCTCGCGCAGCCGGATCACCAGCGGCGCGAAATCCGAGTCGGAAGACACCAGCACAACCAGGTGCGGCCGCTCGGCGATGACGAGGTCCAGGGCGTCCACCGCCAGCGCGATGTCGGTGCTGTTCTTGCCGCTCGAGAGGTTGACCATCGGACGGACCAGCAGCCGCTTGAACAGCGCGTGCTGCTTGACTGCCGTCTCGGCGTTGCAATACGCGCGCCGCACGTGGATGGCGCCGTGCTCGGCCAGCGTGCGGTGGATGGCCTGTTCGATCACGTCGGCCGAGACGTTGTCGGCATCGATCAGCATGGCGACGCGCTGCACTTCGGTCATGCCAACCTCCAGTCCAGGGGCTCTCCGCCCCGCAGCGGCTTGAGCCGGGCCTCGCCGAAGGCGAAGCTGTCGGGCGGGGTCCATGTTTCGCGGCGCAGGGTGATCGTCTCGCGGTTGCGCGGCAGGCCGTAGAAGTCGGCGCCATGGAAGCTCGCAAA
>DATMBW010000242.1:0-2151 GCA_035559095.1 Ramlibacter sp. | reverse complement strand
CTGCCTTGTCCACGGGCTTGCTGAAGATGAAAAGGCCCGCCGCCGGGCCGGGGCGACCGGCCAAGCCGGCCGCCCCGAATCGCCACCTTTAGAACCGCGGCAGATCGCTCAGGCTGCGACCGGGCGCTTCTTCCGCCAGGGCCAGGGTTTCCGCCCCTCCGGGCAGCACATCCACCTTCACTTCGGGCCCGGGCTGCAGCTGGCCGGCGTCGTCCGGAAACAGGCTGATGATTGTGTCGCCTTCCACCAAACGGTCCACCACCTCACTCAGGCGCGCGGGCGTGGGTCGCAAGTCCCACTTGTCCTGCGCGCTGTCGATCAAGCCCAGCATCGCCTCGACGACCTGGGCACCGGCATAGCGCAGCGCTGTGATGCCATAGACTGCTTTCTCATCCATGTAGCGATTGTGGACGGACCGGGGAAGCCGGCGATAGGTCCAGGTCCACACCGGCCGTCGGAACCTGCCTACGGCGCGCGCCGCGCCGGGCCCGCGCTAAACTGGCAGCTGCAGCTTTTCGCAGATGGCAATGCGCCTGTCCCCTCCCGCCTCCACCCTGCCGGCGCCGGCCTTCGGCAAGGCCCATGCGAGGCGGCTGCGCGAAATCTACCGCTCCGCCGGCTGGCCCTGCCAGGACCCGCTCGAGATCGAGCTGCTCGCGGCCGGCATGATCGATCGGGTGCTGGCACCTTCAGGGCACGAGTGGCTGCGCGTCACCGACGCCGGCGTGCGGTTGCTGGCGGGCACGATCGCCCGTAACCGGGCGGCGTTCTGCGACCACGAAGCCCTGGTCGAACGCGTCGCGCAGGAGATGGGCCGCGCCGGACGCATCGCATGGCGCGCACTGGCCCTGCGCGCACAGGTGCCCGCAGTGGAAGAAGGGGCGCCGGCAGAAGGGGCGCCGGCGCGCTGGTGCGTGGCCCGGCCGGACGTCTTTTCCATCCGGAACACCTCGGTCGCCACCTTTGTGGACCCGATCGTGCACGAAGTCAAAGTGCGCCGTGCCGACCTGCTCGGCGACCTGCGCCAGCGCGACAAACGCGCCGCGTACCTGCATCTGGGCGAGTGCTGGTATGTGCTGGGCTGCGACGCCAGGGGCCGCTGCATCGCGGCACCCGAGGAAGTGCCGGCCGAATGCGGCGTCATGGTGCTGGAGCGGGACCGCCTGGCCGTGGCTCGCGCCGCGCCGCGGCGCTCGCGTGACGGCTTGCCCTTCGGCGTCTGGATGTCGCTTGCCAAGGCGACGCCTGTGGCCGGACTCGATGAGGACGCGCAGGCCTGGCTCGGCGCGTCTGCGCAATAACGCGGTGTGATCCGTCCACGGGGCGGTTGCGGCCGCCCGTCGCGCTACTTCGTCGGATGCTCTGACTTGCCGGGCTCGGGTGTCGGGACGCGGCCTTTTTCCGGGTCGGCCGGCTCTTGCGAGGGTTCGGGATCCACGGGCTTGGGCGGGTGCGACGGCGCTGGGGCGGGACCCGCGGGCGCCGCCGGCGCGTTCGGCATCGCGGTCACTCCCGTTCGACCTGCCGCAACGGCCGCTGTTCGTTGCCGGGCCGCGGCTCTTCGGGCAACTCGGCGCCATCGTCGGGCGGCATCTCGCTGCCCTTGTCAGGTGGAATGTCGTCCTCGATGGCCTGTTCGGGTTCCTCCCGTTCCAGCCCCGGGCGTGGCGGTATGAGGCCGGTTGCGATGGCTTGGCTCATGCGCGGCGCTCCTTAGAGAGAGGGGGGTTTCCCATGCGGATCCTCGGGTTCGACTGGCGCGGGCATCGGGCCAAAATCAGGTTCGACCGGCAGGTGCGACGGATTGGGCGCCGTGGGTTCCGGACCCGGCGCCAAGGGCTCGGGCTCGACAGGATGGGTAGCCATGGCGCTAGGAGGAACTCTTGACCAGCAGGGGCGCATCGGCCTGGGTGTCGGCCGGGGGCGGCATCTCCGCCGTTGCCGGCGGGTGAGCGTGATGCGGCGGCGAGAAGCCGTCCTCCAGCAACGTTGATTCCGGCTCGCTCGTGTGGAGGCTGGGGTCGATGTCGTAAGGGATCATGGCGCCATCCTTTCGACCAGATACTGGCGCCTGGGCGAGGGTCCCATCCCTCGGCGAAGGCGCCATGTGCATGTCGGTGCAAGCCGACGTCCCGTCAATGACCGTTGGTC
>DATMBW010000241.1:0-2329 GCA_035559095.1 Ramlibacter sp. | reverse complement strand
AGCCGGCGCTGATGGCGGCCTGCGCCGAAGCGCCGCCGCGCAGTTCCTCGCGCACCCGCTCGTTGATGAGAACGTTCGAGTCGATCGCCATGCCGAGCGCCAGTGCCATGGCCGCCATGCCCGGCAGCGTCAGGGTGGCCTGCAGCATGGACAGGATGGCCACCAGCAGCAGCAGGTTGAACCCCAGCGCGATGCTGGAGAACACCCCGAACAGGTTGTAGTAGACGATCATGAACAGGCAGATGGCCGCGAAGCCCCAGGCCACGCTGTGGAAGCCCTTGGCGATGTTCTCGGCGCCCAGGCTGGGGCCGATGGTCATCTCCTCGATGATCTCCATGGGCGCGGCCAGCGAGCCGGCGCGCAGCAGCAGCGCCACGTCGTTCGCCTCGGTGGTAGTCATGCGCCCGGAGATCTGCACCCGGCCGCCGCCGATCTCGCTGCGGATGACCGGCGCCGTAACGACCTCGCCCTTGCCCTTTTCGAACAACAGGATGGCCATGCGCTTGCCCACGTTCTCGCGCGTCACGTCCTTGAAAATGCGCGATCCCTTGGCGTCCAGCGTCAGGTGCACCGCCGGCTCCTGGGTCTGGCTGTCGAATCCCGGCTGCGCGTCGGTGAGGTTGTCACCGGTCAGGATGACCTGTTTCTTGACGACGACGCCCTGGCCGCTGCGCTCCAGATAGCGCTCGGTGCCGAAGGGAACTGGCCCGGTCCCCAGTTCGGCCGAACGGGCTTCCGTGCTTTCGTCGACCATGCGCACTTCCAGCGTGGCCGTGCGCCCCAGGATGTCCTTGGCCTTGGCCGTGTCCTGCACGCCGGGCAACTGGACGACGATGCGGTCCAGCCCCTGCTGCTGGATCACCGGTTCGGCCACGCCGAGCTCATTGATCCGGTTGTGCAGCGTGACCATGTTCTGCTTGAGGGCCTGCTCCTGCACCCGGCGCGCGGCCTCCGGCTTGATCGTGGCGGTGAGCTTGTACTCCGAGCCCTCCGCGGCCTGGGCGATCTGGAGGTCGGCGAACTGGTCGGCCAATACGGACTTGGCGGCCTCGAGCGCCTGAGTGTCGCGAAAACGCACTTCGATCGCCTGGCCGTTGCGGTTGATCCCGGCATGGCGCACGGTCTTCTCGCGCAGGACGCTGCGCAGGTCGCCGGCGAGCGATTCGGCCTTCTTGGACAACGCCGCCTGCATGTCCACCTGCAGCATGAAATGCACGCCACCGCGCAGGTCCAGGCCCAGGTACATCGGCGCGGCGCGCAGCGTGGACAGCCACTTGGGAGAGGCGGACAGCAGATTCAACGCCACCACGTACGAGGGATCCGAGGGATCGGGCACGAGCGCCTTCTGGATCGCGTCCTTGGCCCGCAACTGCGTGTCGCCGCTGTCGAGCCGCACCTTCACCGAGTTGCCGTCCAGGGTGATCGCCTCGGGCTTGATGCCGGCGGCTTGCAGGGCCTGCTCGACTCGCGCCTTGGTCGCGCTGTCCACCTTCATCGTGACTTTGCCGGAGGACACCTGCACCGCGGGCGCCTCGCCGAAGAAATTGGGAAGCGTATAGATCGCCCCCACCAACAACGCGATCAGGATGATCGCGTACTTCCATGCCGGATATCTGTTCATGTTGCGCGTTGAGTGTCGGGCGTCGGGCGTCGGGTGTCTGACCAGGTAACTGGGCTTCCTGGCCCAACGCTCAACGCCGCACCCTCAACTTTATTTAATCGTTCCTTTGGGCAAAACTTGCACGACCGCACTGCGCTGCACCTGCACTTCGATGCCGTTTGCAATTTCCACGCCGATGTAAATCTCGCCCAGTTTGGTCACTTTGCCCAGCACCCCGCCGGCGGTCGCCACTTCGTCCCCCTTGGCCAGCGCGTCGACCATGGTGCGGTGCTCCTTTTGCCGCTTCATCTGCGGCCGGATCATCACGAAGTAAAGCACCACGAACATCAGCACCAGCGGCAATATGCTCATCAGTGACGACTGCATATCGCCGCCGGCGGCGGTTTGGGCATAGGCGGAGGAAATGAACACAGCGGCTCCAGAAATTGGTGGTCTTGGTGAAATACGTCCGCAGCCGAGCCGGCGCAACACGTGCGCCGATTGGCGGAAAGTAGGTGATTGTATTCCGCCCGGTTGGAGTAATAAGTTGTAATCCGACCTGCTTCCGATGGCCGGGGATGCCAATAAGGGCTTCAGGCGGTCCGTCGCCCGGCCTTGGGCTGCTGCCATTGCGCCATCAGCTGCTGCCATTGGACCCGGGCGGCGGCCAGATTGCGCTCCTTCACATGCCCGAAGCCCTTGATCTGCTCCGGGAGCCGGGCAATTTCA
>DATMBW010000240.1:0-4477 GCA_035559095.1 Ramlibacter sp. | reverse complement strand
AAGTATTCTGCGAGCGGCTGGAGCGCGCGGGCCTGCTGCGGCAGATGGACGCCCGGGCCGACCTGGTGGACGGCCGCAGCTTCACCGTGAGCGGCCTGCTGGTGGTCGACGAGCAAAAGCTGATGGCCTTGCCCGACGCGACGGCGCTGTCGCTGTTCCGCGCGGGTGAACTGCACCTGGTGTCGATGCACCTGGTGTCCCTGTCCAACATGAAGCAGCTCGTGGACCGGATGGCGCGGCGCAAGAGTCCGCCGCAAAGCGCGCCGGGGCCCGATTAGGGGGCCGGGCGCCTCGCCTCAGGCGGCACGCGCGGCGAATTTGGACCCATCGATGACTTCGACCGCACCCTCGGCGATCAATCGCATCAGCAGCTGGTCCAACTGCTCGGCCCGCAGTTTCGAATGGCTGAGGATCCAGCGCCGGTTGATCGGCCGGGTGCTCATGACCGAGAGCGCGCGGAAGACATCGGCGGTGCGGCTCTGCGCGGGCAGCTCGGGCCAGTGCTTGAGCCGGTAGATCAGGTCATCGGCTTCGTTTTCCATATCGTCTCTCTGAGATGGCACGAAACGCAATTCGCCGAGCGACGTCGTCGTCTTCCGGGCCCAGCTGTACAGGGCGTCATAGACACTTGGCATTTACGCGTTCCGATGCAAGAAACAATGGACCAAGTGTGGGCCGCCCCTGGCGGTCCGAGCTAAGGGAAAGGATTGCGGCGGCTTAGGCCTTTTTCTTAAGGCAAGTGTGTGCTCACGTGCGTATCCAGGCCACCGTGGTGATGCCCAGTGCCGTGAGCGCGAACGAGCCGAGCAGGTGCGCCAGCGCCGTCGCCAGGGCCCAGGCCGTGTGGCCTTGCTGCAGCTGGGTCACCACTTCGGCCGAGAACGTCGAGAAAGTGGTCAACCCGCCCAGGAATCCGGTCACCACGAACAGGCGGGCCTGCGGCGAGATTTCCGGCATGTGGGCGAACACGGCGACGGCGATGCCGACCAAGTAGCCGCCGATCAGGTTGGCGGCCAGCGTGCCCAGGGGAAGCGCGGGGAACAGGTGGTTGTAGCGGCCGGCCAGCAGCCAGCGCAGCAGCGCGCCCAGCGATGCGCCGGCGCAGATCGAGGCAACGGAAGCGATCATGCGGCAGTAACGTGGCAAGCGCGGGATCGGACAACGCCCCGCCGGCTGGGTTGTGCTAACGCGTCAGGCGCTGCCGGCCTGCGACTTGGAACGCCGCTGAGCTGGACAGCAGCGGCAATTATGGGGCCGGGCCGCCGTTTCCCTGACCGTTGCCGTTGCCGTTGCCGCTGTTGTTGCCGTTCCCATTCCCATTCCCATTGCCGTTGCCGTTGCCGTTGCCGTTTCCATTGCCGTTCCCGTTCCCGTTGCCGCCACATGCACCCGGAGCCACGGAAAACAGTTGACCGAGGTCGTTTCCCACGCTGCAGAAGCCCTGCCGGAGGGCCGGCAGATTGACAACCAGGAGAATCGAGACAACGGCGATGATCAACGCATACTCGACCACCGCCGCGGCAGCGTCGTCTCGTGGCAGGGCCTTTGCCATATTCATGAGCACGCTCCCGGGAAGCAATCACGACATGGTGATTTGCTCGACCTTAGGAGCGATGGCCGGCCGTTGCAATAGGACACCCAGGGCAAATGCTCGCTACATGCCGTGACAAACCACCTAGGAGGTGGCAGGTCGCGGGCTCAGCCGCACCCGTGCCACGGTCGTGAATGGTCAACTCTCATGCACACATCGTTGATGCACTGCAGCGGCTTGGGAGAATCGTGGGGGAACGGGCCGGGCCACTTTCTTCACGCAGCCATCAGATGAAAAAGGATCGCCCGTCCGCTCAGAGCCTTGACTTCGTGTGATCCGCGGATCGCTGGTCAGGCGCAGGCGCGCCGGTTCGCCAGGCCGCGCCGATCAACGTCGAGGGGATGCTCAAAAAAAAGACAGCCAACTATCTTTTTGATAGCAGGCTGTCTTTGAGTGGATTGGTGCCGGAGAGATGAATCGAACACCCGACCTTCTCATTACGAATGAGCTGCTCTACCGACTGAGCTACACCGGCTTGATTCGGAACCCGAAATTATAGCGTTGCGGCGCAGGTACCCGGCCGGCCTGCGCCCGCCGCGCATTACTTCAGCGCGAATTCCGGCAGCTTCCTGGCCACCGGCAGGTTCTTCAAATTTCGGATCGCCCTCACCCTACAGCGATCGCCCGCCGTTATCGGGGAAGGCGGCTGGTGTCGATATCGACGTAGGACCAGAACTCGCGTGCAAACGGATGGCGCTTGTAGCCGACCAGCCAGGGCTGCATCAGGTCGGTGCCGATGCGGTGGACGCGCACTTTCAGCGGCATGTAGGCGACCAGGATGCGCACGGCGTCGCGGATCACTGCGTCCCGCTCGGGGCCGTCGGGCAGGAGGTTCTGCCTTTCGTACAGTTCGTCGAAGCGGGCGTTCTGGAACCGTGAATGATTTTGCTGCCCGATGGACTTCCCGTACCCGAGCTGCAGGACGCTGCCGCTATTGGGCGATCCGGCGGAGTAGCCATAGCCCCAGATCATCAGCTTGCCGGCGCGCGATGCGCGCAGCTGTTCCGGCCACTTGCCGATCCGGTAGACGATCCTGATCCCCACGGCGTCCAGGTTCCTTTTCACGATTTCGTCGCGCTCCCGGTAATCCGCCACACCCAGGGTGTCGTACTCCAGCACCAGGGGTTGGCCGTCCGGCAAATCGCGCCAGCCGTCGCCATCCTTGTCCGTGTAGCCGAACATGTCCAGCAGCGCGATCGCCCGCGCACGATCGAAGGTGCCCATCTCGGAGCGGAATTTTGGGTCGAACAGGGTGGTGTTGGGCATCACGAACCCCTGCGCCACCATCGCCTGGCCGCGCCGCGCCAGGCGCACCTCTTCCTCGCTGTTGATCGCCAGCGCCACGGCCCTGCGCAGGGCGACTTTCTCGGGCGTGTACCCACCCACCACCGGATGAGTCATGTTGAAGTAGAACAGCGTGATGTCCGACAGCGGCGTGCGCTCGAACTGGATGCCGCGCTTGGCCAGGTTGGGAGCCAGCTTGTTATTTGGGACCGCCTGCACCGCGAAGCTGTCCTGCAGCCGCTCCATGAAGTCCTGCTCGTTGTTCAGGAACGAAAGCCAGCGTGGTTGCTGCTCGTCGATCACAGTCACTTCGACTTTGTCCACCACGGGCAGCCGCTTGCCTTTCATCCGCGCGGCGATGGCCTGGGCCTTGGGATCGTCGGCGGGCGGCTCCGCCTCATAGACCTTGTGCCGGAAACCGGGATTGCGCACAAAGGTCATACGGGACGAGCGCCGCCACTCCTGCAGCATGAACGGGCCGGTGCCCACCGGATGCTCCATGATCCGGTCGCCGTATTTTTCGACCACCTCGCGCGCGACGATGCCGAACACGCCGGGGTCGGCCAGGCCGAGGATGAAACGCGGCCGGGTCTCGCCCAGCTTGATCTGCACCGTGTAGCGGTCGAGGGCGCGCAGGCCTTCCACTTCGGTGTCGTAATCGAACTTGCCGCCGGCCTCGGCTTTCTTGCGCAAGTCGTCCAGCCCGAGGATGTTTTCTTCGGCGATGCCCGACAGGCGCGGACTCTTGTTCTTCGGGTCGTAGAACCGCTTGACCGTGTAGACGAAATCCTGGGCCGTCAGCTCGCGCCGGCGGCCGCCGAATGCCGGGTCGTCCGCGAAGAAGATGCCCTTCCGCAGCCGGAAGGTGAACGTGCGGAAATCCGGCGACACCTGCGGCATCGCCTCGGCCAGGTTGGGCTTGACCTTGGCCGGACGCGCCAGGTAGTCGTATTCGTAGGGAGCCTCGAAGATGTGGCCGCAGACGATGGCCGAATACAGGTCGGTGATCTGCGCCGGATCGAACCCGGTCTCGGCGACAGGGAAGGAATAGCGAAAGATCTTTTCAGGTGGCTTGGGCGTCGTCTGCGCCGAGCAGGGCGCGGCAGCCGCCAGGGCCAGGCATAGGCAGGCCGCCGGCAGTCCTGTTGCCCAGCGCCTCGTTTTCATTCCTGCAAACACTGATACGGATTCGCCAAGCCGCCAGCATAATCCGAAGACATGGATCCCGGGTCAAGCCCGGGATGACATTTCTGTCGCGATGCGGACTCGACCCGTTCTGTTCTCATGCCGGACTCGATCCCTTTTGTTGTCATGCCGGACTCGATCCGGCATCCAGGCTGTTCGAGCTCACGTGCCTTGAGCACCGCTACCAGCGGTTTCCCTGAGCGCGTTGACGGTTGCTCCGAAGGTTTCGCATGTTGTCCTATCTGTTGCGGCGAGTCCTGCAGATGATCCCCACCCTGGCCGGGGTGATCCTGCTGGTGTTCTTCCTGTTCAAGTACTTCGGCGGCGATCCGGCGGAGATCCTGGGCGGATTGCAGGCAACGGCCGAGCAGATCGAATCCATCCGCACCCAGCTGGGCCTGAATCGCCCGGTCTGGC
>DATMBW010000239.1:0-3135 GCA_035559095.1 Ramlibacter sp. | reverse complement strand
AGACCTTGTCGCTCGCCAGCAGGCCTTCCTCCACAGCGCGCCGGAACGGCGTGCCGTGCGTCACGGGTTCGCCGAACATCTCGTCATTGACGTCGGCATGGGCATCGACGTGGACCAGCGCCACAGGCCCGTGTTTCCTGGCCACGGCGCGCAGGATCGGCAGCGCGATGGTGTGGTCGCCGCCGATGGTCAGGGGGCGACAGCCCGCGGCCAGCACCTCGTCGTAGAAAGCGCTGATGATCGCAAGCGATTTTTCGAGCGAGTAAGTGTTGATGGCGACGTCGCCGAGGTCCGCGACCTGCAGGGAATCGAACGGAGCTGCGCCCGTGGCCATGTTGTAGGGCCGCAGCAGCGCGGACTCGGCCCGCACCTGCCGTGGCCCGAAGCGCGCGCCGGCCCGGTTCGAGGTGCCGATGTCCAGCGGCACGCCGATGAACGCCGCGTCCAGCCCCCGCGGCGAGTCGGCGGCCGGCAGCCGCAACATCGTCGCCAGCCCCGCGAAACGCGGCATCGCGTTGCCGCTTTGCGGCTGATTGCGCGCATCGGTCATTCCGCAGCCCCCGCGCGCCTCACGCGCGCACCTCTCTCCGTCCGCGCAGCCACTCCAGCACCAGCAGCAGGCTGGTGGTGAACAGGATCAGCAGCGTCGCTACCGCGGCGATGGTCGGGGTGATGTTCTCGCGGATGCCGGTGAACATCTGGCGCGGCAGCGTCACCTGCTCGGGACCGGCCAGGAACAGGGTGACCACCACCTCGTCGAATGAGGTGGCGAAGGCGAACAGCGCGCCGGAGATCACGCCTGGCGCGATCACCGGCAAGGTGACGCGGAAGAATGTGACCACCGGGTTGGCCCCCAGACTGAGCGAGGCACGCACCAGGTTGTGGTTGAAGCCTTGCAGCGTGGCCAGCACCGTGGTCAGCACGAAGGGCGCGCCCAGCGCGGCATGCACGATGATCAGGCCGGCGTAGCTGTCCACCAGGCCGAGCGGCGCGAAGAACAGGTAAGTGGCGACGCCCACCACGACGATCGGCACCACCATCGGCGCGATCAGCAGGCTCATCAGCGCGCCCTTGAAGGCGAAATCCGTGCGCACCAGCCCCACCGCCGCGAGCGTGCCCAGCACGGTGGCGATCACGGTGGCGAGCGGCGCGACGATGAAGCTGTTGCGCGCGGCGCGGATCCAGTCGTCGGAAGTGAACAGGTTCTGGTACCACTTCAGCGACCAGCCCGGAATCGGGTACACCAGGAACGATGAGTCCGCGAACGACAGCGGCACGATGACGACGATGGGCACCAGCAGGAAGGCCAGCACGCCCACGCAGCCGACGCGCAGCGCCCACCAGCCCAGTTTGTCCAGGGGCGTGGCGTAGGCGGGGAAATAGGGCAGCAGGGCGCGGATCACGGTTTCACCCCAGGTTCAGTTCGGACTTGACAACGCGGCGGTACACGCCATACAGCACCAGCGTCGCCGCCAGCAGCAGCGCGCCCAGGGCCGCGGCCATGCCCCAGTTCACATTGACGTTGGTGTACTGCGCCACGTAATACGACAGCATCTGGTCGTCCGCCCCGCCCAGCAGCGCGGGCGTGACGTAGTAGCCGATGGCCAGGATGAAGACCAGCAGGCCGCCGGCGCCGATGCCGGGGTAGGTCTGCGGCACGTACACGCGCAGGAACGCCGCCAGCGGCGAGCTGCCGAGCGACACCGCCGCGCGCAGGTAGGTCGGCGGCACGCTCTTCATCACGCTGTATAGCGGCAGGATCATGAACGGCAGCAGGATGTGCACCATGGCGATGATCACCCCGGTGCGGTTGAACAGCAACGCCAGCGGCTGCTCGATCAGCCCCAGCCCCATCAGCGCGCGGTTGACCAGGCCGGCCGACTGCAGCAGCACGATCCAGGCCGCCACGCGCACGAGGATGGACGTCCAGAAGGGAACCAGCACCAGGATCATCAGCACATTCGCGCGCCGTGCGGGGAGGGTGCTGAGCCAGTACGCGAGCGGGTACCCGAGCAGCAGGCACCACAGCGTGACGACGGCGCTGATGCCGAATGTGCGCGCGAGGATGCCGCCGAACACGCGCTGGTCGGCGGGCATGCGCTCGATCTCGCCGTGCGCGTCGCGCCGAAGGTCAAGGGAGGCGAGCAGGTAGTCGCCGGTCCAGCGCGAGCTGTTCTTCGCGATCGCCTGCCAGTACTTGGGCTCGTTCCAACGCTCGTCCATCGCGATCAGCCTGGCCTGGATGGCGGCCGCGTCGGCGGCGCCTTCAATCGGCAACGCGCGATAGGTGTTCATCACCAGCGAGCGCGCACCTGCGACTTCGGAATTCAGCCGGCGCGCGAGGGCGCCGGCATCGGCGCGATCCGGCAGTGCGCCCAGGTCGGCGGCGACGGCGGCGAACGCTTCGGGCGGCGGCACGCCGGCGCGGTCCCATTTCTGCAGCGTCACCACGGTGCGCGGCAGCGCGTTTGCCACTTCCGGGTTCTCGACCGCGCGCTTGAGCAGCGCCGCGATCGGGACCAGGAAAGTGACCAACAGGAAGACCAGCAGCGGCAGCGTCAGCACGAACGCGCGCACCCGGCGGCGGCGCTCGCCGCGCGACAGCGAGCGGCGAAGCGCGCGCGGCTCGGCGATGCCGGGAACGGTGAGGGTGGTCATAGTGGCTTGTCATTGCGGGCTTGACCCGCAATCCATGGCGGCGCACCTGCGCGCCGAGATGGATGCCGGGTCAAGCCCGGCATGACAACTCCTTTTCTCTCTTACTGCGTGGCCCAGGAGGCGAAGCGCTTCTCGAGTTCCTCGCCCTGGTCGGCCCAGAACTTCACGTTGAACTGAAGCGCGGTCTTCGCGTTAGCCGGCGAGGTGGGCAGGTTGGCCAGCGTGTCGGAATCCAGCTTGGCCAGCGCCTTGGTGTTGGTCGGGCCGTAGGCGATGTTCTTCGCGTATTCGGCCTGCGCTTCGGGCGTGCTGGCGTAGGCGATGAACTTCATGGCTGCGTCCTTGTTCGGCGAGCCCTTGGGGATGGTCCAGTAGTCCAGGTCGTAGATGCCGCCGGTCCAGGTGATGCGCAGGTTCTTGCCCTCGCGGTTGGCGGCGTCGATGCGGCCGTTGTACGCGGTGCTCATGACCACGTCG
>DATMBW010000238.1:0-3861 GCA_035559095.1 Ramlibacter sp. | reverse complement strand
CCTGCGCGAGCGCAACGCCGCCGATCAGAAGTCCCAGGCCCAGGCCCAGGCAAGCAAGAAGATTTCTCATGTTCATCTCTCCTGGTGGATGGCGGGTGGGCTCTAGAGCGCGTCCTTGCCGGTCTCGCCCGTGCGGATGCGCACCACTTGTTCCAGGTCGTAGACGAAGACCTTGCCGTCACCGATCTTTCCGGTGCGGGCGGCCGACTCGACGGCCTCGATCACGCGGTCCACCAGGTCGTCCGCCACTGCCGCTTCGATCTTCACCTTGGGCAGGAAGTCCACGACATACTCGGCCCCGCGGTACAGCTCGGTGTGGCCTTTCTGGCGCCCAAAGCCCTTGACTTCGGTCACCGTGATGCCCTGCACCCCGATGCCGGAGAGGGCTTCACGCACCTCGTCCAGCTTGAATGGTTTGATGATGGCCGTTACCAGTTTCATGTCTGCTCTCCTTTGGAGTGGGCGAATCGGTCAGAAGCTGTACTTCAGGCCCAGCACCAGGGCGGTCTTGCCCGTGAATTTGCCTGCGGGTGTGACATACAGCGCATCGTCCGCATCGGTGCCCACGGCGGCCGCGGTGGCCAACAGCCCGTTGCCGAAGTCCTTGGCCAGCGTGACGGCGTAGTCGGTGTAGGAGAAAGCGGAGTTGTTCTTGACCTTCTGGTAGCCGATGTGCGGCACCACCGACCAGCCATTGCCGAGATCGAAGCTCGCGCTGCCGTCCAGGTAATAGCTGTTCTTGCTGTCGGCAAAGCCGAACAGGTTGGTCACGGCATGCGAATACTTCAGCGTGACCGGGCCGGCAGTGCCGGCGCCATAAATTTCGGTCGTGTTGGGGCTAAGGCTCAGGCTGTGGTTCGGGTATTGATACCGCAGCACGCCCACGTCGTAGCCAACGGGGCCGGCCGTGCCCTTGTAGCCGCCATAGAGGTCGATTTCAACCGGGCCGTCGCCACCGGCATCCTTGATCCATTTGATGGTCGAGCCCCAGGCGCCCAGGTAAAAGCCGCTCTTGTGGGCGAAGTCGGCGCCGCCCTGCAAAGCCGGATTCAGGTGGGACTGGGAAATTCCCCGGTAGCGGTAGTCGGTCACCACGCCCACGTTGTATGAAAGCGTGTAGTCGGGCTCCGGCGCTTTGGTTTGGGCCAATGCGGCGCCCGAGAGAGCCAGAGCTGCCAGGATCATTTTTTGTTTCATCTTGAGTTCCACCGAGTTCTCCTGAGTTAAAGGGCGCGATGAACTCAGCGCAAGCAGGGAGCGTGCCAAAAGTCACAAGGCCTTTGTCACGGTGCACGGCTCTGCCATTTGCCGCGTTATTCCCTGACGCCGAGTAATGAAGAGCTGAACGCACCGAGGTGGTGCCATGTGGCACGCGTCGCAGCACCACCGGCGGTCATGCACCTGTATGGTGAGGAGATCGTCGATGAGCTTGTCTTTGGTGCAGAGCCGTGCCCTGGTCGGGCTGCACGCGGCCGCCGTCACCGTCGAGGTGCACCTGGCCAATGGCCTGCCGAGTTTCACGCTGGTCGGATTGGCCGACGTGGAAGTCAAGGAGGCGCGCGAGCGGGTGCGCTCGGCGCTGCAAAACTGCGGCCTCGAATTTCCGCACAACAAGCGCATCACGGTCAACCTCGCGCCGGCCGACCTGCCCAAGGACTCGGGCCGTTTTGATCTGCCGATCGCGCTGGGCATCCTGGCCGCGAGCGGGCAAGTGGACGCGGCCCGGCTGGCCGGCTACGAGTTCGCGGGCGAGCTTTCGCTTTCGGGCGAACTGCGGCCGGTGCGTGGCGCATTGGCCATGAGCCTCGCGCTGCACGCAGCGGGCGCCGCCGCGAAGCTGGTGCTGCCGCCTGGCAGCGCCGAGGAAGCGGCGCTGGTGCCGCAGGCGCAGGTGTACCGGGCCGATCATCTGCTGGACGTGGTCCGCCAGTTTCTGCCGTCGCAGCCGGCCGAAGCGGGCGAGGGCTGGACCCGTGTCGTTGCCGAGCCGGCGGCGGCCTGCGCGAGCTACCCGGACCTGGCCGACGTGAAGGGCCAGGCCGGCGCCAAGCGGGCGCTAGAGATCGCCGCGGCCGGCGGGCACAGCCTGTTGCTGCTCGGCCCGCCGGGCTCGGGCAAGTCGATGCTGGCCCAGCGCTTCGCCGGTCTGCTGCCGGCGATGACCGTCGAGGAAGCACTGGAGACCGCAGCCATCGCCAGCCTGGCCGGCCAGTTCGCGCTGGAGCGCTGGGGTCTGCGCCCAACCTGCAGTCCGCACCACACCGCCAGCGCCGTGGCGCTGGTGGGCGGCGGTTCGCCGCCGCGGCCCGGCGAGATTTCACTGGCGCACCACGGGGTGCTGTTCCTGGATGAATTACCGGAGTTTCCGAGAGCGGCGCTCGAAGCCTTGCGCGAGCCGCTGGAAAGCGGCCACATCACGATCTCGCGCGCCGCACAGCGCGCCCAGTTCCCGGCCCGCTTCCAGTTCATCGGCGCCATGAACCCGTGCCCCTGCGGATTCCTCGGCTCACCGAGCAAGGCTTGCCGCTGCACGCCCGACCAGGTGGCGCGCTACCAGGGCAAGCTCAGTGGCCCGCTGTTGGACCGCATCGACCTGCATGTGGAAGTGCCGACGATCGCGCCCGAGCAGTTGCTCACGGCGCCGGCCGGCGAAGCCACGGACGCGATCCGCCAGCGCTGCGAGACCGCGCGCGAACGCGCCATGCAGCGCCAGGGCAAGGCCAACCAGGGCCTGCAAGGCAAGGAGATCGACACGCACACGGCGCTGGACGCCGCCGCCACGAAATTCCTCAACATCGCGGCCGCGCGCCTGGGCTGGAGCGGGCGTTCCACCCACCGCACGCTCAAGGTCGCGCGCACGATCGCCGACCTGGCCGGCGCGGCGCGCACGCAGACCGTGCATGTGGCCGAGGCGATCCAGTACCGGCGGGCGCTCGCGGCGACAATCGCCTGATGAGCAATGCGGGCAGCGTGGAGCGCCGTTATCACCGGCGCTTGGTCGGTTGGCTTTCGCTCGCCCGTTGATCACCCGGCCAAATTTCAAGCAGCCTGTTCCGCCTCCGCCGCCTGCAGCGCCGCCCACAACTCCCCGCGCTCCTTCGCCATGGCCTGAGCGTGCGTCTGCCTCACGTGCCCAAACCCGCGCACCTTCTCCGGCAGCGCCGCGATCTTCACCGCGATCTCGTGCGTCTTCGGTCCGAGCCTGTCCAGCAGCGCTTCGACGCCCTCCTCATACTCCGCCAGCAGCCGCGCGGCCAGCTTGCGTTCCTGCGAATTGCGGAACGGATCGAGCACGCTGCCGCGCAACCCGCGCAATTTCGCCATCATGCGCAATGCCTTCATCGTCCACGGCCCGAGTTCGCGCTTCACAGGCTTGCCGCTCGCATCCCGCTTGGCGAACGGCCACGCGCCGACATGGAAGTGGAGGCGATAGTCGCCCTCGAAATCCTGCTCCACCTGGGCCAGGAATTCCGGCGCGGCATAGAGGCGTGCCACTTCGAACTCATCCTTGTGCGCCAGCAGCTTGAAGTAATACCGCGCCACGGTCTTGGCAAAAGCGTCACCCTGTCCGGCAGAGGCCGCCGCAGCCTTCTGTACAAAACGGCGATAGCGCACGGCATAGGCCGCGTCCTGATAGGCAGTCAACTCGCCGGCCAGGCGTGCAACCAGCTGCTGCAGCGTTTCTTCCTGCGGGGCGGCGAACTGCACCACCTTCGCCGGCGTGGCGCGCGTTTCCACCGCTTGCGGATCGTGCGCGGCGCGGCGGCCCCACAGGAAGCACTGGCGGTTGAATTCGACCTGCACGCCGTTCAGTTCAATCGCACGGTCGAGCGCGGCGAGCGACAGCGGGATCATGCCTTT
>DATMBW010000237.1:0-3490 GCA_035559095.1 Ramlibacter sp. | reverse complement strand
TAATGCCCCGGCTCCCCCGCGCAGGTGATGTGCGGCCCGACGGGAAATCGTGCTGCCTGCGGGGCCTACCAGAACATCCCGACGACCTTGCCGCGTTCGTCCAGGTCGATCTTGCAGGACGAGGGCACCTTGGGCAGTCCGGGCATGGTCAAGATGTCGCCGCAGATCATCACGATGAACTCGGCGCCCGCGGCCAGCCTGACCTGGCGGATGTTGACCTGATGCGCCGTGGGGGCGCCGCGCAATTGCGGATCGGTCGAGAACGAGTACTGCGTCTTGGCCACGCAGATCGGGTAGTGCCCGTAGCCGTCCTCCTGCAGCTTCCGGATCTGGTAGCGCACCTTGGTGTCGGCGGTGATCTCGCTGGCGCCATAGAGCCCGGTCGCGATGGTCTTCATCTTGTCCCACAGCGGGACCGAATCCTCGTAGGCGAACCTGAAATCCGATGACGCGCTGGCTATGAGGTCGACCACCGCGCGCGCCAGGTCTTCCGCGCCGGCGCCGCCCTCGGCCCAATGGCGGGAAACCACCACCTGCACTTCGCGACGCAGCATCCTTTGCTCGACCAGCGCGATTTCGTCGGCCGTGTCGCTGGAGAAATGGTTGATCGCCACCACGCACGGCAGGCCGAAGTGCCGCTGCATGTTGTCGACATGGCGTTCCAGGTTCACCATGCCCTTCTCCAGCGCCTGCAGATCGGGGGTGGTCAGCGTCTTGAGATCGGCGCCGCCGTGGTACTTGAGGGCGCGGATGGTCGCGACGACCACGACCGCATCGGGACGCAGGCCGGACTTGCGGCACTTGATGTCGATGAACTTCTCAGCGCCGAGGTCGGCCCCGAACCCGGCTTCCGTCACCACGTAGTCCGACAGCTTCAAGGCAGCCTTGGTCGCCAGCACCGAGTTGCAGCCGTGCGCGATGTTGGCGAACGGGCCGCCGTGGATGAACGCGGGATTGTTCTCCAGCGTCTGCACCAGGTTGGGCTTGAGGGCGTCCTTCAGCAGCACCGCCATGGCGCCGTGGGCGTTCAGGTCGCGCGCCCGGATCGGCTTCAGGTCGCGCGTGGAGCCGACGACGATGTTGGCCAGCCGCTCCTTGAGGTTCTGCAGCGACGTGGCCAGGCAGAAGATCGCCATCACTTCCGAGGCCACCACGATGTCAAAGCCGTCCTGGCGCGGGAAACCGTTGCCCGGTCCGCCCAGCGAGACGGTGATGTCGCGCAAGGCCCGGTCGTTCATGTCGACCACCCGTTTCCAGGTGATGCGCCGCAGGTCGAAGCCCAGTTCGTTGCCGTGGTGGATGTGGTTGTCGATCATCGCGGCCAGCAGGTTGTTGGCCAGCGCGATGGCGTTGAAGTCGCCGGTGAAATGCAGGTTGATGTCTTCCATCGGCACCACCTGCGCGTGACCGCCGCCGGCGGCGCCGCCCTTCATGCCGAACACCGGACCGAGCGACGGCTCGCGCAGGCAGATCAAGGCCTTCTTGCCGATGCGGTTCAAGGCATCGCCCAGGCCCACCACGGTGGTGGTCTTTCCTTCGCCGGCCGGTGTCGGGCTGATCGCGGTCACCAGGACCAGCTTGCCGTCGGGCCGATCCTTCAGCGAGTCGATGTAGTCCAGCGACAGCTTGGCCTTGTAGTGCCCATAAGGTTCCAGATGCACGTCAGGAATCCCGAGCCGGCCCTCGATCAGGGGAATGATGCGCTGCATCCGGGTGTTCTGGGCGATCTCGATATCGGACGGCATGTCAACTGTGGGTCGGTCAAGGAAGGGGTGTGCGGAGTTTAGCTGACAAGGGCCCGTTGACGAAACATTTGTTTTATGTGAAGATAAACAAGAAACCGCAGTTTCATAACCCACCACGCAAATTCCCGCGCGCGATGCCAATCGAACCGACCATCCAGGAATCGATCATGGCGGTCTACGAGCGTTTGCCGCCGGGCGAGCACAAGCTGGCCGACACGGTGCTGGCCCGCCTGGGCAACCTGGCCAGCTATTCCGCCACCGAACTGGCCGCCGATGCGTGCGTTTCCAAGGCGACCGCCGCCAGGTTCTTTCGGCGCATCGGGTACCAGAGCTTCGAACACGCCCGCCGGCAGGCCCGTGCCGAGGCGCATCTGGCGTCGCCGCTGTACGCGCTGGCCGGCATCAAGCCCAAGGAACGCAGGTCCGATGCGCTGTCGCAGCATGTCGCGGCCGATCTGAAGAACCTGTCCGAAACCTTCAAGCCAGCGGGCAGCCCGGTTCTCGAGCAGGCCATCAGCCATATCGCGAAGGCGCCATGCGTGCATGTCGTGGGTCTGCGCAACGGTCACTTCGTCGCGGCCTATGCCGCTTATCTGCTGGCGCAGGTCAGGGAGGACGTCGTGTCCCTGCCCGATGCGGCCATGACGCTGGCTGAGGACCTGGTTTCGCTGCGGCGGGGCGATGTGCTGCTGGTCGTCGATTTCCGCCGCCGCTCCGCCTTGCTGCAGAAGATCGTCGACGCCGCGCGGCGGGCTGGTTCACAATTGGTTTTTCTTGCCAGCCCGAGCCTGCCGCCGCTGTCGCGAAACGGCGACCTCGTGGTCCACTGCCAGACCGACGGTGCGTCGATGTTCGACTCGTATGTGGCGGCGATGAGCATCGTCAACTATCTGTGCGCGGCAGTCGCCAGGGAACTGGGCAGGAAAAGCCGCAAACGGCTGGAGGCCATAGAGGATCTACATGAGTCACTCGGCGACATCAGACACTGATCTCTTGCGCGTCAACGCAGACCGGCTGGCGGCGCGCATCGAAGCGCTCGGCGCGGCCGGCGCCATTTCCGGGGGCGGCGTGTGCCGGCTCGCGCTCACGGCCGAGGATCGCGCCGGGCGCGACCTGGTGGCCGGCTGGATGCGAGAACTGGGGCTGGCCGTCACGATCGATGGGATCGGCAATGTCGTGGGCGTGCGTCAGGGCAGCGAGCCCGGCCCGCCCGTCATGGCGGGGTCTCACATCGACACGGTCGCTACGGGTGGACGCTTCGATGGCAACTTCGGTGTGCTGGCCGGCCTGGAAGTGATCCAGACCCTGGCCGATGCGAATATCGTCACGCGCCGCCCACTGGCCGTGGCCTTCTTCACCAACGAGGAAGGCGCGCGCTTCAATCCCGACATGATGGGCAGCCTGGTCTATGTCGGCGGGTTGCCGCTCGCGCAGGCGCTGGCCACGGTCGGCATCGACGGCGAGTCCGTCGGCGTCTGCCTGCAGCAGATCGGCTATGGCGGCGCGGCGCCTTGCGGCAATCCGCGGGTGCATGCCTACGTGGAACTGCACATCGAGCAGGGACCGGTCCTCGACAGCGAAGGCATCACCATCGGCGCCGTCGAGGGCGTGCAGGGCATCTCCTGGACCGAGTTCACCGTGCAGGGCCTGTCCAACCATGCCGGCACGACGCCGATGCGCATGCGCCACGACGCCGGCTACGTGGCCTGCGCCATCGCCCAGCATGCGCGCGAGATTGCCCGCTC
>DATMBW010000236.1:0-4434 GCA_035559095.1 Ramlibacter sp. | reverse complement strand
GATGTTCAGCCTCGACAGTAAATTGCCGACGCCGCTCGTGACCCAGATCGTGGAAGGGTTTCGCCGGATGGTGGAGGACGGCCAGTTGCGGGCCGGCACCAAGCTGCCTTCGATCCGGCAATTCGCCCATACGCACCAAGTCAGTGTGTACACGGTCGTGGACGCCTACGACCGGCTGGTGGCGCTGGGGTTTTTCGCTTCGCGCGCCCATTCGGGCTTTTTCGTGCGCAGCCGCGCGACCGGCGCGCTGGCGCAGACCGGCATTCGTGGCAACTACACGTTCGATTCGATGTGGTACATGCGCCGCATCTTCGAAAATCGGGCGTTGCGCAGCAAGCCCGGCTGCGGCTGGCTGCCCAATGACTGGTTGTTCGTGGACGGCCTCAAGCGCAGCCTGCGCAACGTCGCGGCCGACGAGGGATTCGATCTGGGGGGCTACGGCGAGCCGAAGGGGTATCCGCCGCTGCGGCAGCTGGTGCGCGATTCGCTGGCCGAACATGAGGTCGTCACCACGTCGGAGCAGGTTCTGCTCACGCATGGCTCCAGCCAGGCGCTGGACCTGGCGGCGCGCCGGCTGGTGCGCGCGGGCGACGCAGTGCTGGTGGACGAACCCGGTTACGCCAATCTGCTTTCGTCCCTCCGGTTCCTGGGTGCACGCCTGATCGGCGCGCCGCGCACACCGCAGGGCTGGGATCTGGATGTTCTCGAAGCGCGCATCAAGGAGCACCGGCCCAAGGTGTTTTTCACCCATCCGCGTCTGCAAAGCCCCACTGCCTCCACCGCCCAGTTGTCGCATTTGCACCGGGTCCTTCAGCTGGCCGAAAAATACGACTTCCTGGTGGTCGAAAACGACATCTATCTCGACCTGGACCCGGAGCCCAGGCCTTCGCTGGCGGGACTCGACCAGCTGCAGCGCGTGATCTACATCAGCAGCTTTTCAAAGACGATCTCACCGAACATCCGGGTCGGGTACCTGGCGGCGCAGGCCGACGTGCTGGAGGACCTGGCGCAGATGAAGATGCTGTCGGGCCTGACGTCTTCCGAGTTCACCGAGCGGCTGGCGTACGGCGCGCTGCTCGACGGGCGCTGGCGCAAACACCTGAAGGGCGTGCGCGAGCGGCTGGCGCAAGCCCACCAGGTCGCCGCGATCAGGCTTCTGGAACTGGGCTTCGAGCTGTTTTGCGAGCCCAAGGCGGGCATGTTCCTCTGGGCCAGGCATCCGGCGATCGCCAGCGCGGCGGAGCTGTCGTACAAGGCCGCGGAGCATGACATCATGCTGGGCCCGGGCCACCTGTTCTCCACTGACCTGGCACCCAGCCCATGGCTGCGGTTCAACGTGGCCTTCTGTACTGAAGGCGCCGTGTTTTCGTTTCTCGAGAACGAAGTGTCGCCGGCGCGATAGCGCGCGGCGGGAGTTTTGCACTCGTTAGGCAGGTGCAGCGGGGGGCAAAGGCGGGGCCGGGCAGGCCGCGGCGCATCCACGAGGCGGCCGGCGCTGCGCACCGGCTTCCCTGTGTTTGCCCGATCTCATGGCCCGTCGCAGAACTCACTACGCGCTTTGAAGAGCGCTTCGTTCAAACAGCTGCGACGAGTCAGTTCACGAAGCGCGCAAGCGCGCGGCCACGAGATCGGGCAACCACAGGCGCCTCGTGTGATCGATGCGCCGCGGCCTGCCCGGTCCCCGCCTTTGCTGCGGCCGTCATGGGGATTCGCGGAACACCCACGACCGCAACAGCGAGCCGCCGCCGGGTACCGCCTGCCGCGACTCCACGTACCCATGCCAGCCCTGGCGGACAAAGAGCTTCTGCTGAATGGAGTCCTCGCCCTGCGGGTCCCGGGCCCGCCGCAGCCCCCGCGCGGCCGGGGATTGTTCCCGCCCGGTAAAATCTATAGTTTGCCTCGCCGGCCGAGTGAATGGCTCGCGCCAAGGAACAACGTATGACCCCCCAGTTCACCGTCGCCGACATTCGCAAGAGCTTCCTGGACTTCTTTGCCTCCAAGGGCCACACGGTCGTGGCTTCAAGTCCACTGGTGCCGGGCAACGACCCGACGCTGATGTTCACCAACTCCGGCATGGTGCAGTTCAAGGACGTGTTCCTGGGCACCGACAAGCGGCCCTATGTTCGCGCGGCTTCGGTGCAGGCCTGCCTGCGCGCGGGCGGCAAGCACAACGACCTGGAGAACGTCGGTTACACGGCGCGCCACCACACCTTCTTCGAGATGCTGGGCAACTGGAGCTTCGGTGACTACTTCAAGCGCGACAGCCTGAAGTGGGGGTGGGAGCTCTTGACGCAGGTGTACAAACTGCCGGCTGACCGTCTCTGGGCAACGGTGTACATCGACGACGACGAGGCTTACGACATCTGGACCAAGGAAATCGGCTTGCCGCCCGAGCGGGTCGTGCGCATCGGCGACAACAAGGGCGCCAAGTACGCGTCGGACAACTTCTGGATGATGGCCGACACCGGTCCCTGCGGACCGTGCTCGGAAATCTTCTACGACCATGGCCCCGGGATTGCGGGCGGCCCGCCCGGCAGCCCGGACGCCGACGGCGACCGCTACATCGAGATCTGGAACCACGTGTTCATGCAGTTCGACATGCAGCCCGACGGCAGCGTGAGGAACCTGCCCGCGCCCTGCGTGGACACCGGGATGGGGCTGGAGCGGCTGGCGGCCATCATGCAGCACGTGCACAGCAACTACGAGATCGACCTGTTCGACCAGTTGATCAAGGCGGCGTCGCGCGAAACCGGTGAAAAGGATCTGACGAACAACTCGCTGCGGGTGATCGCCGACCATATCCGGGCCACTTCGTTCCTGGTGAGCGACGGCGTGATTCCCTCCAACGAGGGACGCGGCTACGTGCAGCGGCGCATCGTGCGCCGCGCGATCCGCCACGGCTACAAGCTGGGCAAGGAAACGCCGTTCTTCCACAGGCTGGTGCCCGACCTGGTACGGTTGATGGGCGAGGCTTATCCCAAATTGCGCGCCGACGAGAAGCGCATCGTGGAAACGCTGAAGGCGGAGGAAGAGCGCTTTTTCGAGACCCTGGAAAACGGCATGGAGATCCTGGATGCCGCGCTGGCCGGCGGACAGAAGATCCTGCCGGGGGACGTGGCGTTCAAGCTGCACGACACCTATGGCTTTCCGCTGGACCTGACCAACGATGTGTGCCGCGAGCGCGGCGTGGCCGTCGATGAGGCCGGCTTCAACGCCGCCATGGACAAGCAGAAGGCCCAGGGCCGCGCCGCCGGCAAGTTCAAGATGGACCGCGCGCTGGAGTACAGCGGCGCAGGCAACGTGTTCACGGGCTACGAAAAGCTGGAGGAGCCGGCGAAGGTTGTGGCCTTGTATGCCGAAGGCGTGGCCACGAATGAATTGAAGGCAGGCCAGTCCGGCGTCGTGGTGCTGGACACCACGCCGTTCTACGCCGAGTCGGGCGGACAGGTGGGGGACGAAGGGACGATCGAAGCCAAGGGCGCGACGTTCCAGGTCGACGACACCCAGAAAATCAAGGCCGACGTGTACGGGCATCACGGCACGCTTGCTTCGGGCACGCTCAAGGTCGGCGACGCCGTGACGGCCAAGGTCGACATGCCAAAGCGCCACGCGACCATGCGCAACCACAGCGTGACGCACCTGATGCACAAGGCGCTTCGCGAGGTGCTGGGCGACCATGTGCAGCAGAAGGGATCGTTGGTCGATGCCGACAAGACGCGGTTCGACTTCACGCACAACCAGCCTGTCACCGACGAGCAGGTCCGCGAGATCGAACGGCGTGTCAATGCCGAGATCCTGGCCAACCAGCAGACGCTGGCCCGTGTGATGGACATCGAGGCCGCCCAGAAGACCGGCGCCATGATGCTGTTCGGCGAAAAGTACGGCGACAAGGTCCGGGTGCTGGACATCGGTTCCAGCCGCGAGCTGTGCGGCGGCACGCACGTGCAACGCACCGGCGACATCGGCTTGTTCAAAGTCGTCGCAGAGGGCGGGGTGGCCGCCGGTATCCGCCGCATCGAAGCCGTCACCGGCGCGAACGCGCTGGCCTATCTACAGCAGCTGGAAACCACGGTCAACGGCGTTGCTGGAACCTTGAAGGCTGCGCCGACCGAAGTCCAGGCCCGCATCAACCAGGTGCTGGACCAGGTCCGTGCGCTGGAAAAAGAGGTCGCCCAGCTCAAGGGCAAGCTCGCGTCGTCCCAAGGCGACGAATTGGTCGCGCAGGCGGTGGACGTCAAGGGCGTCAAGGTGCTGGCGGCACGGCTCGACGGAGCCGATGCCAGGACCCTGCGCGAGACCATGGACAAGCTCAAGGACAAGCTCAAGAGCGCGGCGATCGTGCTGGCCGCGGTCGAAGGCGGAAAGGTCCAGCTTGCGGCGGGCGTCACAGCCGACCGCATGGGCAAGGTCAAGGCCGGCGAGCTGGTGAACTTC
>DATMBW010000235.1:0-4041 GCA_035559095.1 Ramlibacter sp. | reverse complement strand
GTGGGCGTGACGGAGTACGACAAGCTGCCGGTCAACGCGCGGCTGTATCTGCAGCGCATCGAACAGGTGACGGGCGTGCCCATCGACATGATCTCGACCGGGCCCGATCGCGATCAGACGATCATGATGCACCACCCCTATCTTGCAAAATGACGGATGACGCATGACGAATGACCGTTTGTCATTTGTCATCGAAGCGCAGCGAGGTCATTTGTCATTCCCCAAGAGGACCAGAAAATGTTGACGGAAGACGGCAAGCACCTTTACGTGAGCTACGACGAGTACCACAGCCTGATCGAGAAGCTGGCGATCAAGGTGCACCAGTCGGGCTGGAAGTTCGACACCATCCTGTGCCTGGCACGCGGCGGCATGCGCCCCGGGGACATCCTGTCGCGCATCTTCGACAAGCCGCTGGCCATCATGTCCACCAGCTCCTACCGGGCCGAGGCGGGCACCGTGCAGGGCCACCTGGACATCGCGCGCTACATCACCACGCCCAAGGGCGAGATCGCCGGCAAGGTGCTGCTGGTGGACGACCTCGCGGATTCGGGCCACACGCTGCACGCGGTCATCGAGATGCTGCGCACCAGCTACAAGCCGATCACCGAGCTGCGCAGCGCGGTGGTCTGGACCAAGGGCCTGTCGAAGTTCGTTCCCGACTATTCGGTGGAATTCCTGCCCACCAACCCCTGGATCCACCAGCCGTTCGAAACCTACGACAGCATGGGGCCGGAGAAACTGCTGGAGAAGTGGAAGGTTTGATCGGCGGCCCGTCCACGGCGGGCGCGGTACCATGGCTGGATGAGCAAACCGATCACCGGCCTGATCCACCACCCCTACGTTCCTCCTGAAGGTTTCGCGGCGCCGCAACCGGGGGTGTTCAAGGCCTCCACCGTTTTTTTCCCGAACGCCGCGGCCATGCGCTCGCGGGACTGGCAGCACAAGAAAGGCTATACCTACGGCCTGCACGGCACGCCGACCACCTTCATGCTCGAGGAGCGCATCGCGGCGCTGGAAGGCGGCAAGCACTGCATCCTGGTGCCCAGCGGCCTGGCGGCCATCGCCAACGTCTGCATGGCCCTGCTAAAAAGCGGCGACGAGGTACTGATCCCCGACAACGCCTACGGGCCGACCAAGGCCCTGGCCGACGGCGAATTGAAGAACTGGGGCATCTCGCACCAGCTGTACGACCCCATGAAGCCGGACGACCTGCGCTCGCGCATCGGCGCGCGGACCCGGCTGGTGTGGCTCGAAGCGCCGGGCTCGGTGACGATGGAATTCGTGCCGCTGGCGCAATTGGCCGCCATCTGCCGCGAGCGCGGCGTGACCAGCGTGCTGGACAACACCTGGGGCGCGGGCCTGGCGTTCAACGGCTTCGACCTGGGCCAGGGCGCTGCGCGGGTACCGGGCTCCGGCGCCGACATTGTGGTGCAGGCGCTGACCAAGTACCCCAGCGGCGGCGGCGACGTGCTCATGGGCAGCATCGTCACGCGCGACGACCAGCTGCACCTGCAACTCAAGCTCACCCACATGCATGTCGGCTGGGGCGTGGGTGGCAACGACGCCGAAACCATTCTGCGGTCGCTGCCCAGCCTGCCGCTGCGCTATCGCGCGCAGGACGACTGCGCGCGCACCCTGGCCGCATGGCTCGGGTCGCGTCCGGAAATCGACCAGCTTCTGCACCCGGCCTTCGAAAGCTCACCGGGGCACGAGCACTGGCGCGTGCTGTGCGGCGGCAATGCCCGGGGCAGCGGCGCGGATGCCGGTGGCGCCGCGGCGGGCCTGTTCTCGGTGGTTTTCAACCCGCGCTTCAGTGTCGGCCAGGTGGACGCCTTCTGCGACGCCTTGAAGCTGTTCAAGCTGGGCTATTCATGGGGCGGGCCGGTCAGTCTGGTCGTGCCCTACGACATCGCGTCGATGCGCAACGCCCGGCTCGCAACCTGGGCGCACAAGGGAGCGCTCGTGCGGTTTTCGGTCGGGCTCGAGGCCGTGGATGACCTGCGCGCCGACCTGGAACAGGCCTTACGCGCCCTAGCGTAGCGCGAAGCTACCCGGCGACGGGTTTATCGCTTACATTGGCGCAACTGGTATATAGAAACGAGAAACGGAAGCGCCTGTGGCTACACCCAACTACGGATACGAAAAGCGGCAGAAAGAACTGGCCAAGAAAAAGAAAAAAGAAGAGAAGCTCAAGGCCAAGGCCGACCGCAAGGCTGGCGTGCCGGGCGAGGCTGAACCTTCGCTGGATGAGCAGGGAGCCGGCAACCAGCAGCCGCCGTCCTCCCCACGTTGAACCGCCCCTAGCCTCGGGACTCCTGCAGGATTTCGCGCGCCAGCTCAGCCATCGACGCGGCCGACCGATCGGCCGGGGCGATGGCTTGCGCGTCGCCGTAGCGGGCGAAGTTGCGCGCTATGGATGAGGCATAGCCCGGGTCGTAGTGCTTGAGCAGCAGCTCGCGCACCACGTTTTCGATCTCACCGGCCGCCACCTGCGCCTGCCAGGCCTGAACCAGCGCCTTGCCGCGCAGCTCGGTCAGGGCCGTCAGCCGGTCGCAAAACATCGCCTGGTCGCGCACGAAGAAGTCATAGTCTTCCAGCAACAGCGAGACGCGCTCGTCGTCGGGCAGTTCCAGCCGCAGGCAGGAGCTGTCGCGCATCCGTTCGATCAGCGCGTCGGGCACGGCCAGGTTGCCCACTTTCCTGCTTTCGCTTTCGACGAAGACGGGCCGCGCCGGGTCGAACCGGCGCAGCTGGTCCCACACCAGCGTGTCGAAGCGCTTTTGCGCGGGTTGCGGCTGGCCGGGAATGCTGCCCAGCACCGAACTGCGGTGGCTGGCCAGGGCCTCCAGGTCCAGTACCTGCGCGCCTGCCTGTTTCAGTGCGTGCAGCAGGCGTGTCTTGCCCGCGCCGGTGGGCCCGCAGATCACGCGGTAATCCAGCCGCTGCGCCAGAACGGGCAGCGCCGCCAGGATGGCGCTGCGGAACGCCTTGTAGCCGCCTTCGAGCACGCTCACCCGAAAGCCGATCTCGCCCAGCACCAGCGCCAAGGCGCCGCTGCGCTTGCCGCCGCGCCAGCAATAGGCCAGCGGTTGCCAGTTGCGGGGCTTGTCGACCACCTCGCGCTCGATATGCCGCGCGATGTTGGCCGCCACCAGCGCGGCGCCGCGTTTTTGCGCCTCGAACGGACTGACCTGCGCGTAGATCGTGCCGATGAGCTTGCGCTCCTCGTTGTTCAGCGACGGCCAGTTCAGCGCGCCGGGCAAGTGGTCCAGCTCGTATTCGTCCTGGCTGCGCGCATCGAGGACGGCGTTGTACTCATCGAGCCGGACGATGGCTTCGGCGGCGGAAACCTTGTGTACCTTCACGGGGTGGAAGTCCGCAGGGGTCCATTGGCGACGACCAGTTTCCTCAGTTCGGGCCAGACGTTGTCCAGGATCAGCGGCTGCGCCTCTTCCCGGGGATGAAGGCGGTCGGCCTGGAACAGCCGCGCCGGGTCGGCGCCATCGGCCACTCCCCTGAGCAGGAACGCCACCAGGGCCGCCTTGTGCGCCTTCGCCACCTTCGGGTACAGGCCGGCGAAGCGCTCGGCGTAGTCCGTGCCGTAGTTGGGCGGCATCTGCATGCCCACCAGCAGCACCCTGGCGCCCCTCTGCTGGGCCACCCGTGTCATGTGCGCGAGATTGCCTTCGGTCATGTCCAGCGGCAGGCCGCGCAAGGCGTCGTTGGCGCCCAGTTCGATCACGACGACATCCGGCTTGTGCTGGCCGAGCAGGGCCTCCAGCCGCGAACGCCCGCCCGAGGTGGTGTCGCCGCTGATGCTGGCATTGACTACCTTGGCCTGGATCTTTTCCGCGGCCAGGCGCTTTTCCAGCAGCGCCACCCAGCCGGTGCCGCGCTTCAGGCCATACTCGGCGCTCAGGGAGTCGCCCAGTACCAGGATGGTCCGGCCCGCGGCGGCGGCCGGCAGCACATAAGCTCCAGCTAATGCGGCCGCGATAAAGTGGCGGCGGCTCCAACCTCCAGAAAACATGTCAGATCCCA
>DATMBW010000234.1:0-6342 GCA_035559095.1 Ramlibacter sp. | reverse complement strand
GCAGCGGCAGCGGTGGTAGCGTTGGCGTCGGCGTCGGCGTTGGCGTTGGCGTCGGTGGTGCCTCAGGTGCCGGCGTCGGCGGCGGTGTTGGCGGTGTTGGTATTGGTGTTGGTGGTGTTGGTAGTACTAGCGCCGCCGCGGGCGTCGCTGCAATCCCTGGCGCTGGTTCCGGTGCTGGCGCCGGAGTCGAAACCCAGGCGGGTCATGCGGGTGGTGATGCTGGCACGGATGTCGGAGGTAACAACACGGTTGCCCGTAGCCCGGTGGCCCGCGGCAGGGTTGCCGGCAGCAGGGTGGGTATCGTGATTGGCGTCGTGGATGGCGGTGGAGTCACCGCGGGCGCAAGCGGTTCGGCCGCGAGTGCGGCGTCCCTGCAAGCTGCCGGCCCATCCGCGCCGGACTCGCCACCGGCATCCACCGGCGAGGCAATTACAGCCCCGGTCACTTCCCGCATGGGAGCGGCTGCCGGACAGCCACTGCCCCCGATGCCTCCGTTGATCGTGAACAAGCCCGCGCCCTGGCTCACGCAGCCCTAGTGGACACAGTGGACAGATAGCGAAGAACTCAGATGGCTATGAAACTTATAGCGACGGCCTGAACAGATGCAAGGGCCGTGGCGGAGAGGGTCGGATTCGAACCGACGGTACGTTTGCACGTACACCGGATTTCGAGTCCGGCGCATTCGACCACTCTGCCACCTCTCCAGGTCCGTTTCGCGTGTGGTGCGAAGGCGGCAATTCTAACCGAGTCAGGGCTTCAGGAGTTCGGCGCCGCCCATGTACGACCTGAGGACGGGCGGTACGGTCACTGAGCCGTCCGCGTTCTGATAGTTCTCCAGGACCGCCACCAGCGTTCGGCCCACGGCCAGGCCGGAACCGTTGAGCGTATGGACCAGCTCGTTCTTGCCCTGGGCGTTCTTGAAGCGCGCCTGCAACCGCCGCGCCTGGAAGGCTTCGCAGTTGGACACCGAGCTGATCTCGCGGTAGGTGTTCTGCGCCGGCAGCCACACCTCCAGGTCGTACGTCTTGGCCGAACTGAACCCCATGTCGCCCGTGCACAGCAGCATGACGCGATAAGGCAGCCCCAGTTTCTGCAGGATCGCTTCGGCGTGGCCCGTCATTTCCTCCAGCGCCTCGTAGCTCCTGTCGGGATGGGTGATCTGCACCATTTCGACCTTGTCGAACTGGTGCTGCCGGATCATGCCGCGCGTGTCGCGGCCGGCGCTTCCGGCTTCGGAGCGGAAGCACGGGGAATGCGCGGTCAGCCTGACCGGAAGCTGGGCCTCGGCCACGATCTCGTCGCGCACGAAGTTCGTGAGCGGCACTTCGCTGGTCGGGATGAGGTAGAGCGCCGCCGCGTCGGACGTCTGGCCGTCCTGGCCGCCTTTGCGTGCGGCGAACAAGTCACCCTCGAACTTCGGAAGCTGGCCGGTGCCCCGCAGCGTTTCGGCATTGACGATGTACGGCGTGTAGCACTCGGTATAGCCGTGCTCCCGCGTCTGCACGTCGAGCATGAATTGCCCCAGGGCCCGATGCAGCGCGGCCACTTGCCCTTTCATCACGGCGAAGCGCGACCCGCTGAGCTTGGCGCCGGTCGCGAAGTCCAGGCCCAGCCGCTCGCCGATGTCCACGTGGTCCTTGACCGCGAAATCGTACGCCCGCGGCTTGCCCCACCTTCGCACTTCGCTATTGGCGTTCTCGTCGGCACCCACCGGCGCGCTCGCGTGCGGCAGGTTCGGCACCGCCAGCAACAGCGCCTGCAGCTCGGGGTGGATCTGCTCGAGGCGGGCCGCCGAGCTGTCCAGTTCGGCCTTCAGCGACGCCACCTGGGCCATCAAGCCATCGACGTCCTGGCCCTTGGCCTTGTGCTGCCCGATCTGCCTGGACAGCTGGTTGCGTTGCGCCTGCAATTCCTCGGTGCGCGTCTGGATCGCCTTGCGCTCGGCCTCGAGGCGCGTGAACGCCGCGACATCCAGAAACGCCTGGGGCTTAGCGCGCGCTTCCAGCCGGCCGATCACGAAGGCCAGGTCTTTTCGTAACAGGTTGATATCGAGCATCGCGCGATTTTAGTGGGGCCGGCAGCCGGGCATGCGCGTGGCCTTTGCGGCCTTCGCGTACGCGGACCGGTTGACCTCAAGCCAATGTCGCGGGGTCGAGGTTGGCGCCGCAAAGCACCAGGCAGACTTTTTCATCGGCACCCGGCCGGTAGGCGCCGCTTTGCAGCGCGGCCAGCCCCAATGCGGCCGCCGGCTCCACCGCCAGCTTCATCTGCTGCCACAGCCACAGTTGCGAGGCGCGAATGGTTTCGTCGGGCAGCAGCATCGCATCCGCGAGGTGGCGCTGCGTGATCTCCCACGCGATGGCGCCGATCCGCTTGGCGCCCAACGAATCCGCCGCGATGCCGCCAACGGGCACATCGACCGGCGCGCCGGCCTGGCGCGCCGCGTGGAGCGTTGGCGCCAGCTCGGGTTCGAGCGCAACCACGCGCGCCGTCTTTTCGAACCAGGCCGCGATGCCCGCGATGAGCCCGCCGCCGCCGACGCTGACCAGCACGCTGTCGGGCGTCCCACCCTGCTCTTCGATCTCTTTGGCCAGCGTGCCGGCACCGGCCACCACCTCGGGCTGGTCGTACGCGTGGGTCAGCAAGGCGCCGTTTTGCTGCTGGCGCGCCAGGCAAGCCTGCAACGCTTCGGCGTAGTCCGCCCCTGTCACCACCACCCGCGCGCCGAGTTCGCGCAGCCTGGCCTGCTTGGCGGGGCTGGAAACCGTGGGCACGAAGACCTCGCACGGCACGCCCAGCACCTTGGCGGCCGCAGCCGTGGCGATGCCGGCGTTGCCGCCCGACGCGACGATCACGCCGCCGGCCGGAATCGTGTTCGCCAGCAGCCGGTTGAGCATGCCGCGCGCCTTGAAGCTGCCCGCCACCTGGAACTGCTCGAGCTTGAGCCAGACTTCGGCGCACCGCAGGCCGAACGCCGCGCCGGGGAGGCGCCACAGCGGTGTCCGATGGAGAAACGCCTGGTTTTCGCGAAAGCGCCGCGCGGCCGCGTCGATCTGCGCGCGCATCAGAGCTTCAGGCCCTTGGGCAGCGGAAATTTCACCGTCT
The DNA here is from genome assembly GCA_035559095.1 of Ramlibacter sp. GTDB lineage: Bacteria > Pseudomonadota > Gammaproteobacteria > Burkholderiales > Burkholderiaceae_C > Ramlibacter. The sequence goes on along the minus strand of DATMBW010000234.1, from coordinate 3,237 downwards.
CTTCGACGCCGTCCATCCTGCGCACCGACGCCGCCCCCAGGGCCTTGATGCGGTCGATCACCTGCCGCACCAGCACTTCAGGCGCCGAAGCGCCCGCCGTCAGGCCGACGCGCGATTTGCCCCGCAGCCACTCGGACTGCAGCTCGCCGGCGCTGTCCACCATGAAGCTTTCCACGCCGAGCTTGCGCGCGAGTTCCGCCAGGCGGTTGCTGTTGGAGCTGGTGGGGCTGCCCACGACGATCAGCACATCGACCTGGGGCGACATGATCTTCACCGCGTCCTGCCGGTTCTGCGTGGCGTAGCAGATGTCCTGCTGCTTGGGCTCGCGGATGTTGGGAAAGCGCCGCCGCACCGCGGCCGTGATGGCCGCCGCATCGTCCACCGACAACGTGGTCTGCGTCACCACGGCGAGCTTCTCGGTCTGCGCCGGCTGGACCTGGGCCACATCGGCCACTTCTTCGACCAGGTGGATGCCGTGATCGAGCTGGCCCATGGTGCCCTCGACCTCGGGGTGCCCCTTGTGCCCGATCATGATGAACTCGTAGCCTTCCCGGGCGAGCTTGGAGACTTCCACATGGACCTTGGTGACCAGCGGACAGGTCGCGTCGAAAATTTCGAAGCCGCGTGCGCGGGCTTCTTCCTGCACGGCCTTGCTCACGCCGTGCGCCGAGAACACCAGTGTCGAGCCCGGCGGCACCTCGGCCAGGTCCTCGATGAAGATCGCACCCTTGGCCTTCAGGTCGTTGACCACATAGGTGTTGTGCACGATCTCGTGGCGCACATAGATGGGGGCGCCGAATTTGCGCAGCGCACGTTCCACGATCTCGATGGCACGGTCCACTCCCGCGCAAAAGCCGCGCGGTTCGGCCAGGAGGATCTCGACGCCGGCTTCGGGTTGCTCGGTCATAGAACGCCGATCACCTGCACTTCGAAAGTCACGGGCTGGCCCGCCAGTGGATGGTTGAAGTCGAACAGCACGGCGTCGGACGTGCCGTCGCCGTCGCCGTCCCTGCCCACCCGCCGCACCGAACCGGCGTACTGGCCCAGACCGTCCGGCGTGGGGAACTGGACCACCTCGCCGACCTCGTACTGCCCGCCCGGCTTGCCGATTTCGTCGAGCAGGCTGCGCGCGACCCACTGCACCATCTCCGGATTGCGCTCGCCGAATGCTTCGCCGGCGGGGATCTCGAAGGTCGCGCGCGCGCCCTCCTCCAGCCCCAACAGGCGCTTCTCGACCGAGGGCGAGAGTTCGCCCGTGCCCAGCGTCAGCGTCGCGGGCTTGTCCGTGAAGGTATTGATGATGTCGCCGCTTGGCCCGGCCAGGCGATAGTGCAGCGTGAGGAAGGAGCCCGGCTGAACCCGGTGCGCAGTGGAGGCCATGGAAGTCCCGATAAACTGACCCTATTTTACGAGCTGAGCGTTGAGCGCCCGAGGGTTGAGCGGAGTCAAGACCGCGTGCCCGACCTGGCATCCAACGCCCAACGCCTAAACGCCCAACGCCCAACATGAAAGACCTTCCCGCCGACTCCCGGCCGCGCGAGAAACTGCTGGCCCGAGGCGCCGGCGCGCTGAGCGATACGGAACTGCTGGCCTTGTTGCTGCGTACCGGCACGCCCGGGCGCGGCGTGCTGCAGATGGCGCGCGAGCTGCTGGCCGCACCGGGCACGGACGGCAGCGGCAAGGCCACGGGCGGTTTCGGCGGCATTGCCGGCCTGCTGAACGCCGGCGCGGACGACCTCAAGCGCATCAAGGGCATGGGCGGAACGGCCAAACGCGCCGAGCTGGTGGCGGTGCTCGAACTGGCGCGCCGCGCGCTGGGCCAGCAGCTCAAGGCACGCGAGGTGTTCAGCTCGCCCGGCGCCGTCAAGCAATACCTGCAGCTGCATCTGGCCGCCAGGGCGCACGAGGTGTTCGCCGTCCTGTTCCTGGATGCCCAGAACCGCCTGGTGGCCATGGACGAGCTGTTCCGCGGCACCTTGACGCAAACCAGCGTCTATCCGCGCGAGGTGGTGTTGCGCGCCCTGCGGCACGAAGCCGCATCGGTGGTGTTGGCCCACAACCATCCCAGCGGCACGGTTCAGCCGTCGCGCGCCGACGAGGCCCTGACCCAGACGCTCAAGGCCGCGCTGGCGCTGGTCGACGTGCGCGTGCTGGACCACGTGATCGTGGCGCCGGGGGACGCGCTCTCGATGGCGGAGAAGGGCTTGCTGTGATGGGCGTGCAAGCCGGAGGGCCGCTGCCGTGAAATCGAAGTCGCTGAAAGACCTGCAGCAGATCCAGCGCAAGCTCGCCGAGCAGCAGCAGTTGGCGGCCGCGCAGGAAGCTGCCCGGCGCGAGGCCGAGCGGCACGTCCACGCCGAAAGGAATCTTTTCGTGCGCGCCGCCGGCGCCGTGCAGCCCATGCGCGCGCACAGCCGCGTGCACCTGGCACCCGAGCGGCCGCCGCCGGTCGCGGCGCAGCAGCGAATGGACGACCAGCGGGTGCTGCGCGAAGCTATCAGCGACGACTTCGACGCGGGCACATTGCTCGACGTCGACGACGCCCTGAGCTTTCGCCGCCCGGGCATTGGGCCCGACGTGACGCGGCGGCTGCGCAAGGGCGACTGGAGCATCCAGGGCGAGATCGACTTGCACGGCTTGCGGCGCGAAGAGGCGCGCGAGGCGCTGTCGGCGTTCGTGCGCGAGGCGCACCGCCGCGGCTGGCGCTGCGTGCGCGTGGTGCACGGCAAGGGCCTGGGCTCACCCGGCAAGGCGCCGGTGCTCAAGGGCAGGGTGCAAAGCTGGCTGGTACAGAAAAACGAAGTACTGGCCTTCGTGCAGGCCCGCGGCGACGAGGGCGGCGCCGGCGCGCTGGTGGTGCTGCTCAAGCCGGGGCTTACCGCGCCGGTGCGCTAACAGGCCCGAAAGGCTCGTCATGCCGAACTCGATCCGTCATCCATGAGTTCGGTCCTGGATTGCGGAACCGGGCCGGAACGTGATGCCTCGGCACGTGCATAGCGTAGGCCCGGCATTGGGCTCGCTTCACTGGACAGCTGCGCGCCCCGGGCGTTCTGCGAGCCCCGGGCCGCAATGCGGGTCTATTGAAGGGCCGTCACCCCGGGCTTGATCCGGGGTCCAGGATTGCGTGTCGAGACCGCAATGACACGATAATTTGGGCCATGAACTACTGGCTGATGAAGTCCGAGCCCAGCGATGTCTCGGTCGACGACGCACTGGCCGCGCCCAACGCGACGGTGC
>DATMBW010000233.1:0-3400 GCA_035559095.1 Ramlibacter sp. | reverse complement strand
TGCGCAGCACATGGCCCCACATCGCGCCGTTGCGCGACACCCCTTTGGCGCGGGCGGTGCGCACGAAATCCTCGCGCAGCACTTCCAGCACGGCCGAGCGCGTGATGCGCGCGAGGATGGCCGACTGCACCACGGCCAGCGAGATCGCCGGCAGCAGAAGCGCCTTGATGCCCGGGAGCACGCCCTCATCCCAGCCTGGAAAACCGCCGGCCGAGAACCAGCCCAGGTTCACCGAGAAAAGCAGGATCAGCAGGATCGCGAACCAGAAATTCGGGATCGCGATGCCGATCTGGGACAAGCCCATGACGCCGACGTCGCCGAGCTTGTTGTGGCGCGCGGCGGCGTAGATGCCGGCCGCCAGGGCCAGCACCGAGGTGATCGTCATGGCCATCAGCGCCAGCGGGACAGTGAGCGTGAGACGCTCCAGGACGAGTTCAGCCACCGGCGTGCTGTAGGCGTAGCTCAGCCCGAGGTTGCCCACGAGCATGCCGCTGACCCAGTTCCAGTAGCGCTCGATGGGCGGACGGTCGATGCCCAATTTCACCGCGAGGGCCTGCACGGCGTCGGGCGAAGCATCCGGCCCCATGAGAATCTGGGCCGCGTTGCCCGGGAGGATTTCCAGCACCAGGAACACGACGACCGATGCACCTACCAGTGTCGCGACCAGGGTGATCAGGCGCTTGAACAGGAACAGGCTCATGAAGCCGCTGATAATGCCAGAAGTAAGCGCGGGAGGTCCTTTGGCATGGCATTGATGATTACCGACGAGTGCATCAATTGCGATGTGTGCGAGCCCGAATGCCCGAACCAGGCGATCTATCCGGGAGCGGAAATCTACGAGATCGATCCGGCCCGCTGCACCGAATGCGTCGGCCATTTCGACGAGCCGCAATGTGTCCAGGTGTGCCCGGTCTCATGCATTCCCGTCAACCCTGCCCACGTGGAGAGCCGCGAGACGCTCTGGCAGAAGTACCAGCGGCTGACTGCTCAGGCGCGCGTCGCCGCGGGTAACGGCTAAAGCCTTGTCATCGCGGGCTTGACCCGCAATCCATGTCTCACCGATGGATCCGGATCAAGTCCGGAATGACCGCCCCCGCCTTGATCAGGCGGCTTTTTTCCTGGCTTTCTTTTTCTTCTTCGCCGATGCCTCACCCGGTTTCCTGGGCGCAGCCGCGGTGAAATAGGCCGGCTTTTTCGCTTTGGCGCTGACCTCTGTCCCGCCGTCCTGCGGCGGCGCATCTTGCACTTTGGGCGGCGGTATGTAGGCCTGCGCGGGCTTGGCTTCTTCCTTCAAGCGGGCCTTTTCCATGGCGTCGGCCGCCTTCGCGTCGCGCTGGGCGGCCTGGCGGGTTTGCGAGCCCTGGGCAGCGCTGCGCGCATCGTCGGCTTGCACCTGCGTGCCGCCGGGGCAGGGCTGCTGGCTATAGCTGTCGCCGCAGCGGTAGATGGCCTGGGCCGCGGCCGGCGCGATCCAGGCGCTCGCCGCCAGGCAAAGGACGGCGAGCGGCAAATTCCTGTTCATGTTGTTCCTCCTCCCCTTTGCAAGTGTCAGACCCCTTCGGGGCGCGGCGGCTTGGGCCGCGGCGGCTTGCTGGTATGCACCAGCAACGTGGCCTTGTCCATTTCACCGGCCAGCAGCGCGGGAACGGCCTTGAGCGTGCGGGCGATGCAATCCTCGATTGCCAGGCGCTGGTCCGGCGCCGGTTTCCTGAGCACCCAGTCGACCACCTCGTCCTTCACGCCCGGGTGGCCGATGCCCAGCCGCAGCCGCCAGAAGTCGTCCGTGCCCAGATGCGCGTGGACGTCGCGCAGGCCGTTGTGCCCCGCGTGGCTGCCGCCGAACTTGAGCTTGGCCTGCCCCGGCACAATGTCGAGCTCGTCATGGACGACCAGTATTTCCTCGGGCTCGATCTTGAAGAAGCGCGCCAGCGTCGCGACCGGCCGGCCCGAAAGGTTCATGAATGTGCGCGGTTCCAGCAGCCAGATCGTCTGGCCGTGCAGGTTCGTGCGCGCCACCATGGCGTTGTAGCCCTTGTCGGCGGCCAGCGTGAGCTTGAGTTCGCGCGCGAGCGCGTCCAACCACCAGAAGCCGGCGTTGTGGCGAGTGGCTTCGTACTGGGGGCCGGGGTTTCCCAGGCCGACGAACAGTTTGATCATTGCTTGAATTGGATCAGGCGGGCGAATCCGGCATCGGCCCCCATTTAAACAAAAACAAACGGCCCACCGAAGTGGGCCGTTTACAGCGGGCCTTGTGAAGAAATTACTTCTTGCCCTTGGCAGGCTTGGCGCCCTTGTCTTCCTTGCCTGGCTTGGCGGCGGGAGCCTTGGCCTCGGGCGGCGGGGCCACCGCGGCCGCGGGGGCTGCGCCCTCGGCGGTCACTTCCGCGGTTTCCTCGGCGCCGCCGATGACCACCATCGAGACCAGCACCGGATTGGGCTTGCCGCGCGTGACGGCCGTCACGCCCTTGGGCAGCGCAACCTCATTCAGGTGCAGCGACATGCCCTTCTTCATGGCGGACAAGTCGACCTCGACGAACTCGGGCAGGTCGGCCGGCAGGCAGGAGATGTCGATTTCGGACATGACGTGGTTGACCACGCAGCCTTCGAATTTCACGGCCTGCGATTCCTCGGCCTTCACGTAGTGCAGCGGCACCTTCATGTGCAGCCGGGTCTTGGCGTCCACGCGCTGGAAATCGATATGCAGCACCTGGCGCTTGTACGGGTGCATCTGCACGTCGCGCAGCAGGACCTTGCCCTCTTTGCCGTTGAGTTCCATGTCCAGGACGGTGGAGTGGAACGCCTCCTTCTTCAGGGCGTGCCACAGCGCGTTGTGATCGAGTTCGATCAGTTGCGGCTGGCCCTCGCCCCCATAGACGATGCCGGGCGTCTTGCCCGTGTTGCGGAGACGGCGGCTCGCACCCGTGCCCTGCTTTGCGCGCTCAAAAGCGACGAATTTCATGACTTGCTCCAGATAGAGCGCACCGCGACCAGTGCGGCTCCGGTTAAAAAAGGCCCGCGCCATGCGGGCCGCTCACTTGCCTTTAGAACAGGTTCTCCTGGTCCGAAAACAAACTCATCACCGACTCGCCCTTGGCGATGCGCTGGATCGTCTCGGCGATCAGCGGCGCCACGGAAAGCTGGCGGATCTTCCGGCAGCCACGGGCCGCGTCGGACAGCGGGATGGTGTTGGTCACCACCACTTCGTCCAGCACGGCGCCCTTGCTGATGCGATCGATCGCCGGGCCGGAGAATATCGGGTGCGTGCAATAGGCATAGACCTTCTTGGCGCCACGCTGCTTCAGGACCTCGGCGGCCTTCACCAGTGTGCCGGCAGTGTCGATCATGTCGTCCATGATCACGCAGTTGCGCCCGTCGATCTCGCCGATCACGTGCATCACTT